>NZ_PINZ01000040.1:0-28083 GCF_002810305.1 Halomonas sp. 141 | reverse complement strand
GGGTGTTGGACGACAGGTCAGATTTTACCTCGTCGGTGGCTATGAGGCAGCTCCGACGGGATTTATGCAGCGTTTCCCTAGGTGCCACAACTCGAAATAGGCGTTAGATAGCGGCGAGTTCGCCCACACGAGCGCCACAACCGTGACGATCACCAGCAGCACCGCAGCGCCAGACTCCGTGCGTAGATAGTGGGCAACGCGTCTCCGTCTGATATGCGCCGAGGACTCACCAAAAGAAGAGGCTGGCATGTGCTTATCCTGTAGTTTGTGAGATCACGATGGGCAGGTTTCGGAGGCGACCGGTCAGGCGTCCGCCTCTGGCAGCGTCCCATCATCCAGCGAGCGCAGCCAAGTAAGCCATTCTCCCAGCCTGCGCTCAACACCTCTGTCCGTTGGCTGATACCAGCCCGGCCGCGCCACGCCCTCGGGAAAGTAGCTTTGCCCAGCGGCGTAGCCGTTGGGCTCGTCAGGAGCGTAGCGGTAGCCTTCGTGATACCCCATCTGCTGCATCAGCTTCGTCGGCGCATTGCGAAGATGGAGAGGCACAGGCAGGGAGCCGCTGTTCTTGACGAAGGTCTTCGCCTTGTTCCAGGCGGCATAGGCAGCGTTCGACTTGGGGGCGGCAGCAAGGTAGGTCGCCGCGTGGGCAATCGGTATTTCGCCTTCGGGGGAACCCAGCCTCTCATAAGCCAGCGCGGCATTGAGCGCCAGTTGCAGCGCCTGCGGGTCGGCATTGCCGATGTCTTCGCTGGCCACTACCACCATACGGCGGGTCACCTGGCTGACGTCGCCGCTACCGTCAAGGATGCGGGCCAGCCAATACAGGGCCGCATCAGGGTCGGAGCCCCGTAGCGACTTGTGGAAGGCTGAGAGCTGCCAGTAGAACTCGTCACCGCCCTTGTCGAACCTGCGCAGCGATGGACTGGTGGACAGCTTGGCGGACTGGCCATCGACCACGGTCTTGCCAGCGCCCGACGCCGCATTCGTCACCTGCTCAAGCAGATTGAGGAAGCGCCTGCCATCGCCATCGGCAAAGCCCTTGAGCAGATCCAGCGCGTCCGCGTCCAACGTGACGCCCTGGAGATGCGGCAGTGCGCGTTCGTAGAGTTGGTTCAGTTCGTCGCTGGACAGCGGTTCGAGGGTATAGACCTGCGCGCGCGAGAGCAGTGCGGAATTGACCGCCAACCCCGGATGCTCGGTCGTCCCCCCCACCAGGGTCAGGAGCCCCGACTCGACATGGGGCAGCAGGGCATCCTGCTGCGCCTTGTTGAAGCGATGGATCTCATCGACGAAAAGCACCGTCGATCGACCATGGTTGTCCAGTTCGGCCTGGGCCTCGTCGATGGCTTGCCGGATGTCCTTCACCCCGGCCAGCACGGCCGAGATGGCGATGAATCGGCTGTCGGTCGCACTGGCGGCCAGGCGCCCTAGGGTGGTCTTGCCCACGCCTGGCGGCCCCCAGAGGATGAACGAGTGCAACTTGCCCGCCTCGAACGCGAGACGCAGCGGCTTGCCGGGGCCGAGCAAGTGCCGTTGCCCGACGAATTCGTCCAGCGTCTTGGGCCGCAGGAGTTCGGCCAAGGGAGGCTTGGGCTTTGTCGTGAATAGATCGGTCAAGTTCCTCTCCCTGGCATTTCTGATAGTTGACGTTCCGATAAGGTGGGCACCTCAATCCAGAGAGCCGGATTTATCCAACGCCGTGGGCTCTTTGTCGGCAATCGCATGCATGATGATGCGAGAGCCGCGGTAGCCGATGCTGTGGTTCCATACCCAGCTCAAAGCGACACTGAGACGATTTCGCGTGCCGATCAGAAAGTAGATGTGCGCCAGCTTCCAGATCCACCACGCAAAGGCACCACGCAGCTTCACCCGCCCCATGTCAATCACCGCCAGGCTGCGGCCGATGGTGGCCAGGTTCCCCTGATGCCGGTATTTGAAAGGCCCGTCAGCGGGCTTGCCCTTCAAACGCCGTCCAATCAGGTTAGCGACGTACTTCCCTTGCTGTTTGGCGGCCGGGGCGATGCCCGGCACGGGCTTCCCATCGGCCATGGTGCACGAGGCTGTATCGCCGATGGCGAAGACCTCCGGGCGACCGGCCACCGTCAGGTCAGGGCCAACGACCACTCGACCAGCACGATCAGACGCAGCGCCCAACCAGCGAGCCGCGGGAGACGCCTGGACTCCGGCGGCCCAGACGATGGTCTTGGCCGAAAGGGGCTTGCCGCCATACACCACGCCGTCGGCCGAGCATTCGGTGACCGGAGTACCCAGCACGACCTCGACCCCGAGTTTTTCGAGTGCCTGGCGCGTATAGGCCGAAAGATCCTCTGGAAAGACCGACAACAGACGCGGGCCAGCCTCGATCAGTACAACCCGCGATGTGCTCGGGTCGATCGAGCGGAAGTCACGCGCCAGCGTGTCTCGTGCCAGCTCGGCGATGGTTCCGGCCAATTCAACCCCGGTGGGACCACCACCGATGATGACGAACGTCTGCAGCGCGGCACGCTGCTGAGGATCGCTCGTGCGCTCAGCTTCCTCGAAAGCCGCGAGGATTCGGCCCCGAATGGTCGTGGCATCTTCCAGCGTCTTCAACCCCGGCGCGAAAGCCCCCCATTCGTCGTGTCCGAAGTAGGCATGGGTAGCACCTGTCGCGAGCACGAGCGTGTCGTAGGTTTGCCGCATTCCATTGTTGAGAATGACCTGACGCGCGTCCTGGTCGATACCTTCCACTTCCGCCATCAAGGTGTTCACTTCCGGGCGATTTCGGAAGAGATAGCGAATAGGCCAGGCGATCTCGGATGTCGAAAGTGACGCACCTGCGACCTGGTAAAGCAAGGGTTGGAACAGGTGATGATTGCGCCGATCGATGATCGTCACATCGACCTCGACACCAGCAAGCTGGTTGGCAACCTCGATCCCGCCGAAGCCCGCTCCGATAATGACGACGTGATGTCGGTTTTTGGAGGTCTTTGTCATGACCTGATCTCCTCTCTCAGCGTTTCAGCGCCGATGCGTGGTGTGCCATATGCTCGCCAATGAAGCTGGCAATGAAGTAGTAGCTGTGGTCGTAGCCTGGGCGCAGATTCAACGTGAGCGGGTGCCCCGTCTCGTCGCAGGCTTTGCGCAGCAGGTCGGGCTGAAGCTGGCTCTCCAGGAACTCGTCGCCCAAGCCCTGATCAACCAGCAACGGCAAACGCTCCTGCACGGTGCGAATCAGCTCCACGGTGTCGTACTGCTTCCACACTTCCCGATCGCTGCCCAGGTACGCCTCGAAGGCCTTGTGCCCCCAGGGAACCTGGGTGGGGGCGACGATGGGCGAGAAGGCCGAGACGCTTCGATAACGGCCCGGGTTGCGCAGGGCGATGACCAGAGCGCCGTGTCCTCCCATGGAATGGCCGCTGATGCTCCGCTCCGCTGTCACGGGAAAGTGGGCCTCGATCAGCGCCGGCAATTCCTGCACGACGTAGTCGTACATCCGATGATTCGCAGCCCAGGGTTCCTGTGTGGCGTTGACGTAGAAACCCGCCCCCTGTCCGAGGTCATAGGCAGGATCGTCGGCAACGCCTTCGCCGCGAGCACTGCTATCGGGCGCGACGACGGCAATGCCATGTTCGGCCGCGTAGCGCTGGACGGCGGCCTTGGTGATGAAGTTCTGCTCGGTGCAGGTGAGGCCTGAAAGCCAGTACAGCACCGGCACCTTGCCGTGCTGTGCCTGCGGAGGCAGATAGACGCCGACCTTCATCGTGCAACCGAGCGTCGTGGATTCATGCTGATAAACGTCCTGCCAACCATCAAAGCTGGCGTGATGTTCGATGCGTTCCATGTAGTTCTCCTATGTTCAAAGGAACGGCGCAGCTCTCGCGCGCCAGGACGGCAGCTCGTCAGGAAGATTTCTCTTCCGCTGCCGTGTCGCCGTGGGCGTGTCTGATCCTGCGCACGATCCACCAGATCGTCAGCATCACCGCAGGCACCAGAACCGCCATCACCGGCGCCACGCTGTCGTGAACCATCGGAATGCCCTTGAGCAAATAGCCGAGAAGACTCACGACGTAATAAGAAATTGCCGCGACCGACAGGCCTTCGACGGTTTGCTGAAGGCGCAATTGCATCTTGGCCCGGTTGTTCATCGACGCAAGCAGATCGCGGTTCTGGCGTTCAAGCTCGACGTCGATCCAGGAACGCAGCAACGCGATGGCCCGGGTCAGCTTGTCGGAGAGCTTGGTCTGGCGCTCCTTTACGGATTGGCATGTCCGCATGGCGGGAGCGATGCGACGCTGCAGGAAATCCGCCCAGGTGCAGTACCCGGATACGGCCTCTTCCGAAAGCGCTGCCAGCCTTTCCTCGACGATCTCGTAGTAGGCACGACTGGCGCCGAAGCGATAGAGATTCGCCGCAACGCCAGCTTCCAGTTCGGCAGCCAGGCCGGTCAATTCGGACAGCAGCACGTCGCTGTCGCGCCGTTCCACCAAGCTCGTACACATCTCGTCGGTGATCGCCGCAAGGCGCGACTCCATGCGCCGCAGCTCCGACGTCATCGACCGCGTCAACGGCAAGGACAGCAACGCCAAGGTACGGTAGGTCTCGATCTCCAGCAGACGTTGAGCCAGCGCACCCGCCCGCGCCGGGGTCAAATCGCGGGCAAGGACGAGGATCTGCGTCAGGCCATCCTCATCCTGTCGGAAGTCGGTGAGGATGGCGGCAGAGCCGTTCTCCACCAGCGAGTAGCACAGGCTGGCAGGATCGAAGCGATCGGCCTCCTTCTCCGTTTCCGGCGTCCATGGAAGAAGTCTCAAACGGATGCCGGATACGACCGGGCCGGGAGGAACAAATCCATGCTTGAACGGATTTTCGCCGCACGGCTCTCCCGTCTCGGAATCCAGCGAAGCGCACCAGAGATACGTTGAGAACTCGGTGTGCTTTTCACAGTGCAGGTCTCCCTCATCCCATGTCATGCCGTGAAGCGGCGTAGCGTGGTCGGGCTCGGCAACGCCGAAGCGATGAGACAACTCACTCATCGCCATCTGATCCCTGGCCTGATCGCCTTCGGTCATGAAAGCGAGCTGCAATATGCCGCGGGGGGCCTGAATCAACAGATGCGGGCGCGCATGCACTTCACCCACGGCCGCAGCACGATCGGCATAGGCCGGCATGCCGTACACGGTGGCGGTCGGGGCGGGTTGTACGGTCGTCGCATTGATGTTGGCCGGCTCTTGCATAACGACCTCATTTCTCATTGGTTGAAAAACACGCTTCAAAGCAAATGCCCGCAGCCATGCGTTTCGCACATGGCTGCGGGCCGATCTTCATGAGCAGGCACCGCTCTACACGGTCCGTCTAATAGGCTCGCCGTATAGAGGCTTGTGCTGGCCCTTTCAGAACGCCCTCAGCTTCCTTGCTTTCAGACGAAGGTGTACGAGCAGACCTTGTTGCCCGCCGGATCACGCAGGTAGGCCGCATAGGCACCCGGCAGGTGACCACGTGCGCCAGGCTGGCCCTCGTCGGTGCCGCCTGCGGCAAGGCCGGCAGCATGGAAGGCATCCACTTCGGCGGGAGTGGCGGCCGCAAAGCCGATCGTCACGCCGTTGCTGGAGGGCGCTTCACCATTGCCCGGACGGGCGATGATGAAAGCCGGCTTTTCGCGACCGAAAAGTACCCATCCGTTGTTGAAAGGACCGAGGTTCTTGATGCCAAGAGCACCCAGAGCGGCGTCGTAGAACGCGACCGACTTCTGAAGGTCGGCAGCGCCGATAAAAATGTGCGAAAAGATGCCATCGCCAGAAATGACAGGAGTGGACATGATTAATTTCCTTGGTGGTTGGTGTTGAATGGGTAGTGGGCGGTCAGTAGTGGATCACCGTGCGAATCGACTTGCCTTCATGCATCAGGTCGAAGGCCTTGTTGATGTCGTCGAGGCCCATGGTGTGGGTGACGAACGGGGCGAGATCGATCTCGCCTTTCATTGCGTCCTCCACCATGCCGGGAAGTTGAGTGCGGCCCTTGACCCCGCCGAAAGCCGAGCCCTTCCAGGTGCGACCGGTGATCAACTGGAACGGGCGCGTCGAAATTTCCTTGCCTGCACCAGCCACGCCGATGACGATCGACTGGCCCCAGCCACGATGTGCTGCTTCTAGTGCCGAGCGCATCACGTTGACGTTGCCGATGCACTCGAAGGTGTGATCGACACCCCAACCGGTCATCTCGATGAGAACCTCGTGAATCGGCTTGTCGAAGTCCTTCGGGTTGAGGCATTCGGTCGCGCCGAAGGTACGAGCCAGCTCGAACTTCGCTGGATTGGTGTCGATGGCGATGATGCGACCTGCCTTGGCCTGGCGTGCCCCCTGAATCGCAGCGAGCCCGATGCCGCCGAGGCCGAAGATGGCCACAGAGTCACCCGGCTGAACCTTGGCCGTGTTGTGAACAGCGCCGATGCCGGTGGTCACACCGCAACCCAGCAGGCAGACATGCTCGGGATTGGCGTCCGGGTTGATCTTGGCCAGCGAGACTTCGGCCACCACCGTGTATTCGCTGAAGGTCGAGCAGCCCATGTAGTGGTAGATCGGCTGGCCGTTGTAGCTGAAGCGGGTGGTGCCATCGGGCATCACGCCCTTGCCCTGGGTGGCGCGCACCGCGACACACAGGTTGGTCTTGCCGGACTTGCAGAACAGGCACTCGCCGCACTCGGCGGTATAGAGGGGAATGACGTGATCGCCAGGCTTCACGCTGGTCACACCTTCACCCACCTCCACGACGATACCCGCACCTTCATGACCCAGCACGACCGGGAAGAGACCTTCGGGGTCGTCGCCCGACAGGGTGAAGGCGTCGGTATGGCAAACGCCGGTGTTCGTGATCTTGATGAGCACCTCGCCCTTGCGCGGCGGCTCGACGTCGATCTCGACGATTTCCAGCGGCTTTCCTGGCCCGAAGGCAACTGCTGCACGTGATTTCATGATGTCGCTTCCTTTACTAGCTAACTAAATTTGCCCTCACCGAGGGCACCCTGGTGCCTCTACCGCAGATAGGAGCGGACGATAGAGATGGTCTCGTCAATGGACTTGTTCTGCGAATCGCTCCTGATTTCGCTACTGGGAAACTCTTCCCGCAGATAGCTCTCCAGAACGGTTGCCATCAATCCGTTGACTGCCCCACGAACGGCCGCAAGCTGCTGAAGAATTGCAGGGCATTCCGCACCTGCATCGAGCGCTTGCTCAAGAGTCGCTACCTGACCTTTGATGCGCCGGATGCGCGTCAGGGCTTGCTTCTTTTCTTCCGGGCTGTGTGGCATCGAACACCTCTCTACTTGGGTACACCGCCGCATTATACAATACTCCACCATAGTATATGCGGCCGAACTTCGCCACAAATTCTGTGCTCTTCGAGCACTATTACAGGCTAGTACAGATTTGTTCCCAAGAAGCGCAAAACATTCAAATCAATGAATATTTCTTGCATGTATCGACAGCATCGGGGCAAGTTCAAAACCGGTCAAACTGGAAAAATCTATGCGCAGATAGATATGGCCTATCTAAGCCAACTCATCGAGCTGAAGCTATCAAGATGAGACCGGCTAGGCGACCTGACGACCCGAGTACCGAGCCTTCCTCAGTGCAGGCAACATCTGGCCGTCCCAGTCACGATCGACCGCAACCTGGGCCTGTTCCTGGTTTCGTTCGAGGGCTTCAACGTCCAGATCAGCAATCGCCCATGTCTGCGTGCCGCAAGTCGTCGCGAGAATGCCATCCTCCGGGAATCCGCGATCCATGGGTGCATAGATCGTGGCCTCGCCAGTATTCGTGTCCAGCGCCGGGCTCCAGTCAGCAGCTCCGGTCGTCACGGCCTGCGCGATGAACATTCGGTTCTCCAGTGCCCGCGCCATGCAGCCCACACGGACCCGGGTTGCACCTGCTTGGGTGTCGGTACAGCTCGGGACCAGCAGCAGGCGCACTCCCGCCTCTCGCTGGGCTCGCACGGGCAATGGAAACTCACTGTCATAGCAAACAGCGATGCCGGCACGCACGCCTTTCAAATCGAACACCTTCAGTTCGTCGCCACCCTCGATGACGCCGGCGTCTTTCTCGAACCCCGTCAACTGCAATTTGTCTTGGTAGTCGCGTGTGCCGTCAGGCGCAAACCACCAAGCCCGGTTGCGGTAGCGGTCCAATCCAACCTGGGTCAAAAACGTACCGGCCTGAATGGTCATGCACAACTCGCGCGACAGGTCGGCATACAGTGCCAGCCACGCAGGCTGCAAGGCCTGCAGCGCGGCCAGAGAGGCGTTGAAATCATGGCGGATGCCAGGCTCGAACGTTGCAGCCAGTTCGAGGGATAGATACTCGGGCAACACGGCCAGTTCCGCCCCGCCACGGCGCGCCTCCTCCAGAACCAGCCGCTGCCGCGCAGCAAATGCCTCGAAGCCCGCGGGCTGACCCACTGAGTATTTCGCAACTGCTACTTTCATTTCGCGTTCTCCAGGGAGTGCAGCCACATCGTGAGCGTCTGCTCGGTTTCGCTCGGCTCACCCACCTGCTTCCAGGGCAGCGTAACCTTCATGTCCGACTGCCGCACGTAGCCGCGACGGGTCCAGAAGGGGTCATTACTGCGGTAGTTGGAAGGACGCCGGAGATCGTCGTCTGCACGATCCACCGACGCGAACGATGCCCACTGCATGCCGCCCAACGAACGGGCATGCGCTTCGCGCTCGTCAAAGAAGCGATGGCCCAGGCCAAGGCCCCGGAAGGCCGGGAGCAGGACTGATTCGCCACAGTAAAACACTGCCTCCACCGGGATTCCTCGATCGGCGAACGGCACATGGAAGGCCGGCTCCGCATCGCCGAGCGGCAACCCCGTGGACGCACCCACGACCACATCATCAGCGAGCGCGAGTACCAGCAGGCTGTCTGCCGAACGGGCGTACATGGCGAGGTAGTGCTTCTCGTATTCGGTGTCGCCCTCGTACAGGTAAGGAAAGCTGCGGAAGACGCTCGCCCGCAGGCCTGCCACGGCATCGAACCATTCGGCAATGTCCGGGCCACGACGAACCAGCACCTGCACGTCGCTGGTCATTTCAGGCGTCCCCTCCAACCTGTGCGATCCAGTCGCCGAGGTTGTAGTAGTTGGTGACACGAGCGATCTTGCCATCGCGGATCTCGAAGAACGCGCCGCCCGGCAGCACGTAGCGCTGGCCCTGGGCTTCCGGCAGCCCGTCGTCCGTCACCTTGTATTCGCCATGCACCACGTACTCCGCGCCTGCACGCAGGCCGTCGGCGCTGACCATCACCACGATCCCGCGCAGTTGCTCGCCATAGCAGCGGTCCATGCGCTGCAGGAAGGCGCGGAAGGCTTCGCGACCGACCTCACGAGCGCCCTGGTTCAAGTCGTGCGCGACGTCATCGGTCAACATTGACAGCATGGCCTCGCGGTCGCCGCGGTTGAAGGCGTCGTAGTAGGCAGTGATGAGAGTCGCAGCGTTCATTCGCGTTCCTTGTTGGGTTGTTCGGAGCGGAGCATTCCGGGGTGTTGTCAGTCTGGGCAACCGCGCTCTCCTTGTATATGGAATTGTTGCGATTTTATAATTCCACAATCTGGAACAATTAACGAGCAGCGAAACCGGCCATGAGGCGTGCGTCATGAACAAAGAAATGGAACTACTGCGCATCTTTCGGGTGGCGGCCGAAAGCAGCAGTTTTCGCGATGCGGCCGTCCGGCTGGGGACTTCTCCGCAAGGTGTAACCCGTGCCATCCAGCAACTGGAGCAACACTACGGCGAGGTGTTGTTTCATCGAAGCACGCGCCAGGTGCGCATCACCGCCTTCGGCGAAGGGCTGCTAGACCAAGTGCGCCCCGCATTGGAGCGGTTCGAGGATCTGTGGCGAACGCCTAGCTCCGACCAGCAGGCCTCTCTGTCCGGTACGGTTCGCATCACCGCACCGCACAGCTTGGGCACCAGAGCGGTGCTACCGGCACTGGAGCGCGTGGCCGCGCGTCATCCCGGCATCACGCTGGATGTGCGCCTGTCCGATCGCATCAGCAATACGGTTGACGAAGGGATTGACGTCGGGATCAGGGTCGGATTCATGCGCGATAGCCGCTTCGTCGCACGCAAGGCCGCCGACATGAGACTCCCCATCGTTGCCGCTCCGCGCCTGATCAAGAAAGTGGGCGTACCTGCAAACATCGATGCGCTAAGCAGCCTGCCAGTTACCGTGGCCTTGGATATCAATACCGGCCGTCCCTGGCCTTGGCACTTCAAGGCGGGACGCCAGTGGACACCTACCGCACCCACTCTCGTCGCCGACAATGCCGACATGGAAATGGGAGCGGCGCTGGCCGGGATCGCGTTCGCGCAACTGGCGGACTACATGGCCGCCCCCTACATTGCCAGCGGGAAGCTCGTGCGAGTGCTGGAGAACGAAGAACCTCCGGCATGGGGGTTGTACGTCTATCGGCCTCAGCGTGGCCCCATTCCGGGAAGGGTTCGAGCGGTATTTGATGAAATGCTGGTCGCCGTTGGATCGTTGCCAGCTTTGCGCTGACACGTCGCAAGACGCTGTAGGGCACACATCTTGGAAAGCGGGGCACTGAGCCTCGGCGGCTCACCCCTCCGGTTGAATGATGAACCGACCGTCTGCCCGCTTGCCCCAGATGCAGATCGGTCGGCCATGCAACCCAATGCCGGCGAACGATTAGATGTAAATGAATTGCCGGTACAACCCATCCAACTGACGACGAATGTCTTCGACGCGCTGCTCGTCACCGGTATCGGTAAATTCGAGTAGCTGCTGTTCCTTGGCAGTGATCTGATCGCAAAGGTCGGACAAGTTCTCGCAGAAAGCCTCGGAATGAACGGTGGGCTCCTCCGTATTCGTCTCTTCCCCTGCTAGTTTTCGCACAGACGAGGCTGGAGAAATCCCATTTTCCTCGTTAAAGGCAATTTGAAGCTGCCTGCGCCTATTGGTCTCATCGATCGCCTGCTTCATCGCCGGCGTCACCGCGTCGGCGTACAAGATCGCCTTGCCGTTTTCATTCCGAGCGACTCGACCGATCATCTGAATGAGCGCATGGGCCGAACGCAAGAACCCTGCACGGTCTGCATCGAGAATGGCAACCAATGATGCCTCTGGAATATCCAGCCCTTCGCGCAAAAGACTAATCCCAATCAAAACATCGAACTCTCCTGCGCGCAGGCCATTGATGATCTCAACACGATCCTCCGCTTTTATGTCCGAATGCATGTAGCGCGCTCGAATCCCGTTGTCCGTCAAGAAATCCGTTAGCTCTTCTGCACTGACCTTCGTCAGCGTAGTCACAAGCACTCGATTCTTTCTCTTCACGCACTTCGATATTTCGGCAAGCAGGTCATCTATGTATCCATCCGCTTTCCGCACTTCAACCTTGGGGTCAAGCAGTCCCGTTGGCCTGATAACCTGTTCGACAACCCTGCCTTTCGACACCCTCAGCTCGTAGTCGCCCGGAGTAGCGGAAACAAAGATGGTCTGAGGCTTGACCTTCTCGAACTCGTCAAAGTTCAATGGCCGGTTGTTCTTCGATGAAGGCAAACGGAACCCGTAATCGATCAGCGTGTCCTTAGGCTAATAGTGACATATGTTGCCCAAAACCCCGTACCAGGAGCGCCGCCATGAGCCATACAGCCCAGCCAGACCTGATGCATACGCTGCAAGAGGCAGCCCGGCTGGCTGGAAAAATCCTCACTGAGGGGTATCACAAAGCGGGGGGTATCGACTTCGAACGCAAGGGAAGCTCGGACTTCGTCACCCATTACGATCAGGCAGCTGAGCACGCCATTATCGATACCATTCAGCGTGCGCATCCAGACGTGGGATTTCTTGGCGAGGAAACGGGCGTTACGCCGTCTCGCAGTAGCGACCTCACCATCATCATCGACCCGCTCGACGGCACCAATAACTTCCTGCACCGGGTGCCGCATTTTTCGGTTTCTATCGCGGTGCGCCAAGGCGCAACGCTCATACAGGGTGTGGTCTATCATCCCTTACTGGACGAAATGCTCTGGGCCGTTCGCGGGCAAGGGGCCTACCAAGGGTCAAGACGATTACCTATCTTACCGGCCCGCCCTCTCAACGAGATGCTGGTTGGCACCTGCTTGCCTTACCATCATAAAGGCGACTGTACGACGAGCCAACGCCAGCTCGCGGCACTGATGCCCCATGTGGCAGGCATTCGCAGCCCCGGCTCTGCGGCATTGGAAATTGCCTATGCAGGCATGGGCAGGTTTGACGCCTTCTGGTCTCAAGGTGCGGAGCTAGAGCTTTGGGATATTGCAGCGGGTATTGTCATCGCACGTGAGGCTGGGTGCCAGGTTAGCGACCTTGCTGGCCACGATGATCCCGACGAATGGAACAGCTTGCTGATCGCCCACCCCGAGCAGCATGGCATACTCAGGAGCCTGCTCAACGAGTGACTGGGTTCAAAAATATCCGGGGAACTTACGCGGTCAGGAGCCAGGCTTCTGAGTGCCAAAGATATCGCAACAATCGGCTGGCGATGAGCAAGCAGCACACCCATACGAGACACATACGAAAAAGCCGCCCCGAAGGGCGGCTTGATCATGTTCTCTAACGCTTTGCTTTTGAACCACTTTTAGTGGTGCCGACACCAGGAGTCGAACCCGGGACCTACTGATTACAAGTCAGTTGCTCTACCAACTGAGCTATGTCGGCGCGTCGCGTTTTCTTGAGAATTTGATTGGCTTGCCGTTAAGCTAGCCAATCAACAAGAAATCTTGTTGGCAATGGCTGGGGTACCAGGATTCGAACCTGGGAATGCCGATACCAAAAACCGGTGCCTTACCACTTGGCGATACCCCAACGTTGTGGTGGCCAGAGACGGAATCGAACCGCCGACACGGGGATTTTCAATCCCCTGCTCTACCAACTGAGCTATCTGGCCCTTGCCAACGGTGCGTATTAAACCAAAAGCTTCTGTTTTCGTCAACACCTTTGTGAAACTTTCTTTCTCGTCACATGCTTAGGGCACATTGGGCCGCGTGAGCCACGGCCACGCCTGCGCCCTTTGCGGGTAACGGCGGAACCCTGGCGGGGGCTTATGCCTGGCTGGGGGGCACGTACCCTTCGGCCTGGTCGGTGGCTTCGTTGTCCAGGAAGCGTTCCATCTGCTCCATCAGGTAGGCGCGTGCTTCGGGGTCGAGCATGTTCAAGTGCTTTTCATTGATCAGGCGGGTTTGCAGGGCCTGCCACTCTTGCCAGGCGGGCTGTGACACCGTGGCCTGTATTTCCTGGCCCTGCTTGCCGGGCAGCGGCGGGAAAGGTAGCGCGGGCAGCTCTTTTTGGTACTTGCGGCAAAAAACGGTGTTGCTCATGGAATAGCTCCTGGGCGGATGCCTAATGAAAATCGTGCCAGTCGTCAGCGCGCTGGGCCCGGTGCCGGGTCCAGGTCAAACGGCGCCAGCTGGCTCAGCAGCGATTTGACGGGTGCCGCCAAGCCTAACGCAGGTGGCTGGTGAACGTCATACCATAGGCCATTTTCGCGCACTCCGGCGAGCCGTTCACAGCTCACTGGCTGCGGAGTGATCAAAAGCTTGAAGTGGCTGAAGGTATGCGTAAAGGCGGGCAGCGGCGCCAGGCGCCGGGCGGCGACGACATTATCCTCCAGCCAGTGGTTCAGCTCGCCGTGGCGCTCAAACTGCGGCAGGCTCCAGAGCCCGCCCCACAGGCCGCTGGGCGGGCGTTGTTCCAGCCACACGCGCCCCTGGGGATCCTGCAGCATCAGCATGAGGGTTTCACGGGTGGGGGTAACTTTTTTGGGCTTCGATTCCGGGAAGCGCTGCGGCTCGCCCAGGGCGTAGGCGCGGCAGACGTCGTTGAACGGGCAAATTAGGCAATCAGGCTTGCTGCGTTTGCACAGCGTGGCGCCAAAATCCATCACCGCCTGGGTGTAGTCGGCCAACCGCGTGGTGGGGGTGAAGTACTCGGCCAGCGCCCACAGGGAGCGCTCTACCGCAGGCTGGCCGGGCCAGCCCGCCACGGCGTGCAGCCGTGTCAGCGAACGCTTGACGTTGCCATCCAGAATGGCGGCCTGCTGGCCGGTGCTTTGGGCAATGATCGCCCCGGCAGTGGAACGGCCGATGCCGGGCAGCGTCATCAGCGTATCGACGCTCTGGGTGGGCAGCTCGCCGCCATGCTCGGCCAGCGCCAGCTGGGCCGCCTTGTGCAGGTTGCGGGCGCGGGCGTAGTAGCCCAGCCCTGTCCAGAGGTGCAGCACTTCATCCTGAGGGGCGCAGGCCAGGGCCTCCAGCGTGGGGAAGCGCTCCATGAAACGTTCGAAGTAAGGGATTACCGTGGCCACCTGGGTTTGCTGCAGCATGATTTCCGACACCCAGACGCGGTAGGCGCTGCGGGGTGACTGCCAGGGCAGGTCGTGGCGGCCATACTGGTCGAACCAGCGCAGTAGACGGTGTTGAAACTCATCGGCCGCCAGGCACGGCGTAGGCATCTCGGCCATGGTCACTCCTGAAGTGCTGGCATGAAAAAAGCGCCGGCGGTAAGGCCGGCGCATGCAGGGGGTGGTGCCTCCTTCTCCATAAGAAGGCAGGCGTATCAATTGAACAGGCGGCGAATACCTTCGCGCAGCTCCTGGCCCGCGCCCTCGCCCAGGCGCTCGTCGATGCGCTCGATGGTGGTGCCCAGGCGCTCTTCGAGCTCTTCTTCCAGACGGCCGCCCGCTTCAATGCGCAGCAGATCCACCACGCTGGCCTGGAACGCGGTGCGATCGAAGCGGCACCATTCGGCTTTATCATCCCCCAGGCGGCCTTCACAGCGGATGGGCAGCGGCAGCTGCTCCAGGCGCGGGTTCACCTGGCAGGCGGCGTCGGCGGTATCGACCAGCCGCGCACTGGCCAGCGTCATGAAGTCCCGAGAGGTCAGGTTGAGTTCGCCTTCGCCTTGCACTTCGATACCCGGCAGGGTGATCGACAAGTCATCGCTGTGCACGACGCCGTTGCGTACCAGGAACGTAGCGTCGAAGCGCTCGAAGCGCGTATCGGGATGCCACTCTCGGGTGGTGCCCTGGCCTTCCAACAGCGCCGCCAGCTCGCACATCTCACGGGAGATATTGGTACGCAGGATAGCGCCTTCGTTCAGCTGGGCATCCAGCTCGCCGTTGAGGTTGCTGAGCAGCACCTGACGGCTGTTGCCCTGGGTCGTCAAGCTGCCTTCCAGATTGAAGCGGCCGCGCAGTGGGGCCTCTTCGTCACTGAAGGTTTCGATCAACGGGGCCACTTGCACATTGCTGATACGCGGCGCGAACTGCCAGGTCATCACGCTGTCGGTGGCGTCCAGCGCGCCGGTGGCGTTGAGTTCGCCGCCATAGAAACGCGATTCGAAACCGGTCAGGCGATGGTTGCCCTCGTCACCGCGCAGCGCCAGCTGGGTGTCGTTGAAGGTCATGCCCGCTAGCTGCAGCTCGCCGACGCTGAGATCCCCCTGCAGGGTCAGGCCGCTGAGCCACTCCTGGGGCAGCAGGGTTTCTTCGACCTGGGCAAAGGCGCTGCGCAGCAGGCCCCGGCTGGCTTGCTCGGGGGCGGCAGGCCGCGGCAGGTAGTGGTCCAGGTTGAGCTGGTCACCGTCCAGATTGAAGCTCAATTGGCTGCCATCCAGAGTAGCACTCACGTCGCCGGTAAAGGTGCTGTCATCGATGACCAACGAGAGGCGTGGCAAGGCGATGCGCGAGAGATCACCTTCGACTGGGCTGGTCAGGGCCACGTCGCTCAGCGCCGCTTCGCTGGTGGTATTGAGCGTTGCGCCGGTGCGCGAGATCCAGGGCCGCAGGGTAAAGGGGGCTGCGGTAAGCTGGCCGCTGTACTGGGGTGCTTCCAGCAGCTGTTCGAGGTTGAGGTGGCCGCTGACCCGCAGGCCATCCGGCCCGGTCAGTTGCAGGTCCTTCAACTGGGCGGTCTGAGCGGCCAGGTCGCCTTCCAGGCCGAACGCCAGCGAAAGGGCCAGGCTTCCCTGCCAGTTGTCGGCATGGCGCAGGCCGGCATCCAGCACGCCCTGGCGAATGCTGAGCTGCTGCTCGCCCATGCGTGCCACGATTTCAGCCGCTTTCAGGCTGAGCTGCTGGGGCTCGCTGTTGGCGCCAGGGCGGGTTTGCGTGGTGAGCTGGGTATTCTCCAGAGTGATCTGCTCATCCTGCAGGCCAAGGCGCAGGCGAGTTTCCAGGTTGACCTCGCTGGTCATGTCCGGCGCGCGCTCCAGCACTTCGCCATCCAGGCGGTTGTGCCGGGAGAGCGTGAACATGGCCTTGAGCGGGAAGGAGCGCACCGGGTTGACGTTGGTGCCCGAAATGTTCAGCGGCTGTACCCGCCACAGGGCCTGGCTCTGTTCGTCGCGGTAGCGAATATCCGCCCCTTTGACTTCTACGCTGGCGATGTTCAGCACCACCGAGAGGTTGCCCGCATCGGCATGGGGGCCTGCACTGGCCGGTGCCAGCACGGTTTCGGCGGACTCGTTGCTGTGTTCGGAGAGACGCTCCAGCAGCGGCTCCCAGTTGCCCTCCCCTTCGGCGTTTTTCACCAGGTTCAGGCGCATGCCGTCGAGCGTCAGGCCATCCACGGCGATTTCACCCCGTAGCAGCGGCGCGAAGGCCACGCTCACCTCGGCCCGGTTGATCGCCGCGAAAGCAGACTCGTTCACCGACTGTTCGGGCAGCCAGGCACGGGCCTGCTCGACGCTGACACCGATACGCGGGTAGAACGACCAGCTGATCGGGCCTTCCAGCGCCAGATTGAGCCCTGTCTGCTCTTCCACCACGGCGGTCAGCCGAGGCTTGAAGTCTTCCGGGTCCAGAAAGGTGGTGACGTAGACCACGGCAGCGACGGCGGCAATGGCAAGAATGCCGATGGCCGCCAGTAAAATACGGAGTAGCTGTTTCATTAACCTTTCCCTTGGGGGTCTAGCTCTACAAAGTCACTGGTGGCCGGGAGGCCCGGTTCCGTTGGCTTGGCATCGGCGATGGGCCGATAGCCCAATTTGGATAGCAGCACGCGGTCGGCCAGCGGCAGCGTGGTGGTGGCAATACGCAGTACACGGCCCTCTTCCTTGGCCTGCTCGCCCATCAGCGCCATCAGCCGTGAGCCCACGCCCCGCCGCCGCGTGGTCTTGCGCACGCACAGCTCGGATAGCCACCAGGCGCGGTCATCGCCCTCCTGCACCGCCACGGCTCCCAGCAGGCGGTCGTTGAACAGGGCGCAGGCAAACACGTGCTGCCCTTGTAAATGCTGCTCTATGAAGGGTAAAACCCTGGTGGTCGGCATGCGCTCTTGCGGTGCGTCTTCATAGATACGCACGAGGTCGATACGCACTTGCTCATCGGCGTCCCATCGGGCCTGGTTGACGTATTGCAGTGTCACCGGCATGGTGAAATCCTCGTTGCCAATGCAGCCAGGCTGCTGTTTGAGCGCCGCAATGGGCGGCGACATTTCACGCATTGTAGCGGATGGGGGGGCCGATTCTCTATAATGCTTGTTTTGGCCGCAGCCGCCGCCCGCCGATTATTCCTCAGAGTGCGCCTCGGCGCAGGAGATGCAACATGTCAGCGCGTATTGCCACGGTTAGCCGTGACACCAACGAAACGCAGATCACGGTCAGCGTCAACCTTGATGGTGAAGGCCGTCTTCGCTGCCACACGGGCGTTCCGTTTTTGGACCATATGCTTGACCAGGTGGCTCGGCACGGAATGGTCGACCTCGATATCGACGCCAAGGGCGACCTGCATATCGACGACCACCACACCGTCGAAGACCTGGGCATCACCCTGGGCCAGGCCTTTCATGAGGCGATTGGCGACAAGCGCGGCATTTACCGTTACGGCCACGCCTACGTGCCGCTGGACGAAGCGCTCTCACGGGTGGTCATCGATTTCTCCGGGCGCCCCGGCCTCTTCATGAACGTGGAATTTACCCGCGATACCATCGGCAGCATGGACACCCAGCTGTTCTGGGAGTTCTTCCAAGGCTTCGTGAACCATGCGCGGGTGACGCTGCACATCGACAACATCAAGGGCTTCAACGCCCACCATCAGGCAGAAACCATCTTCAAGGCCTTTGGCCGCGCCCTGCGCATGGCCGTGTCGGCAGACCCCCGCATGGCCGGGCAGATGCCCTCCACCAAAGGGTGCCTGTAATGGCTAACGCAGCGATCAGCCATCGCTCGATGACCTCGACAAGGAGCGCTTCATGACCATTGCCGTGATCGATTATGGAATGGGCAACCTGCACTCGGTCGCCAAGGCGCTCGAGCACGTCACCCATGAGAACGTGATCATTACCCGTGACCCTCGGAGCATTCTGGGCGCGACCCGCGTGGTGCTACCTGGCCAGGGGGCCATCCGTGACTGCGTGGGCGAGCTGGAGCGTACCGAGCTGCGCGGGCTGGTGGAGGAGATTCTGACCCGCCAGGCCAAGCCGCTGCTGGGTATCTGCGTGGGCCAGCAAATGCTGATGGAGCGCAGCGAAGAGAATGGCGGCGTGGACTGTCTGGGCTTCTTCCAGGGCAGCGTCGACCGCTTCCCGGCGGACATGCGCGATGCCCAGGGGCAGCGTTTGAAAGTGCCGCACATGGGCTGGAACCTGGTCGCCCAGCATCATGACCACCCGCTGTGGGCCGGCATCGATGACCGCGAGCACTTCTATTTCGTGCACAGCTACTACGTGAATGCCGCCGACGATGCCCAGGTATTCGGCACGACGGACTACGGTCGCGTCAGTGCCCACGTGGCGATTGGCCGCGATGCCACCTTCGCGGTGCAGTTTCACCCGGAAAAAAGCTCCCGCGCAGGCCTTCGCCTGCTGGAAAATTTTGTCACCTGGACGCCCTGAGAGGTTTCACTATGTTGGTAATTCCCGCGATTGATCTCAAAGACGGCCAGTGTGTGCGCTTGAAGCAGGGCCGCATGGACGAAGCCACTTCCTACGGCGACGACCCGGTGGCCATGGCCGCGCGCTGGGTAGACGCCGGTGCGCGTCGCTTGCACCTGGTGGACCTGAACGGCGCTTTCGAAGGCAAGCCGGTCAATGGCGACGCGGTGACGGCCATTGCCCGCGCCTACCCGAACCTGCCCATTCAGATCGGCGGTGGCATCCGCTCGGCGGACACCATCGAGCACTACCTGAATGCCGGGGTCTCTTACGTGATCATCGGTACCAAGGCGGTCAAGGAGCCGGAATTCGTCGGTGAAATGTGCCGCGCCTTCCCGGGCCACATCATCGTGGGCCTGGATGCCAAGGATGGCTTCGTGGCCACCGACGGCTGGGCCGAGGTGTCCACCGTGAAGGCCACCGAGCTTGCCAAGCGCTTCGCCAACGATGGCGTCTCCAGCATCGTCTACACCGATATCGCCCGCGACGGCATGATGCAGGGCGTGAACGTGGAAGCCACCGCGGCGTTGGCCCGCGAAGGCGGCCTGCCGGTGATCGCCTCGGGCGGCGTCACCAACCTGGATGACATTCGCGCGCTGTGCGACGTGGCCGACAGCGGCATTCTGGGGGCGATTACCGGACGCGCCATCTACGAAGGCAGCCTGGATGTCGCCGAGGCCCAGCGCCTGAGCGACGAGCTGAGCGGAGGCCGTGCATGAGCCTGGCCAAGCGCATTATTCCCTGCCTGGACGTCGATGCCGGGCGCGTGGTGAAGGGCGTGAACTTCGTCGGTATCCGCGATGCCGGTGACCCGGTGGAGATCGCCCAGCGCTACAACCAGCAAGGCGCCGACGAAATCACCTTCCTCGACATCACCGCCAGCCACGAAGACCGCGCCACCACCGTGGACATGGTCGAGCGGATTGCTGGCGAGGTGTTCATCCCGCTGACCGTGGGGGGCGGTATTCGCACCTGCGACGATATTCGCACCATGCTCAACGCGGGTGCCGACAAGGTGTCGATCAACACCGCCGCCGTGACCAACCCGGAGTTCGTGCGGGAAGCCGCCGACCGGTTTGGCAGCCAGTGCATCGTGGTGGCCATCGACGCCAAGAAGGTTTCTCAGGAGGGCGAACCCGACCGCTGGGAAATCTTCACCCACGGTGGGCGCCGCCCGACAGGCCTGGATGCCGTCGAGTGGGCCAGGAAAATGGTCGAGTTCGGCGCAGGCGAGCTACTGCTGACCAGCATGGACCGCGACGGCACCAAAATCGGGTTCGATCTGGGCGTGACCCACGCCATTTCCGAGGCCGTCAGCGTGCCGGTGATTGCCTCGGGCGGCGTCGGCAATCTGGACCATCTGGTGGACGGCGTATTGAAAGGCGGTGCGGATGCGGTATTGGCGGCCAGCATTTTCCATTTTGGCGAGCACACGATTCCCGAGGCCAAGCGTTACATGGCCGAGCGCGGCATCGAGATGCGCCTTTAGGAGAGTGACATGCCGCGTGCCTGCACCTGGTTAGGTGGCCTGGCAATGATTTGGCTGAGCGCATCTGCCGCGGCCTTTTCTATGCCTGACGGGCCACCGGCCTTTGAGCTGGACCACACGCTGGTGCAAACCAGCCTGTTGACTCGACACTTCAGCCCCGACCCGGAGCACACCAACCAGCAGGATCTGGTGAGTGTCGAGCTGCACAACCCTGACCGCTGGCTGGCGGGTGCCGCCTGGTTCAAGAACTCCTTCGACCAGCCCACCTGGTACTTCTACGCTGGGCGGGAGTTTCCGCTGGGGCAGCTGGGCGACAACATCAACGTGCGCGCCAAGCTCACCGGCGGGCTGCTGCGGGGCTATAAGGATGAGTTCCGCGACAAGATTCCTTTCAACCGCTACGAAATCGCCCCCGCCCTTCTGCCCAGCGTGGGCATTCAGTGGGGGCGCGTCGAGTCGGACCTGATCGTGTTCGGCACGGCGGGCATGATGATCACGGCGGGGGTCCGTTTTTAAGGCCGTTCGTTCGCAAGACCCAAGGGCGGCTACTCGTCGCCCTCTTCCAGCGAAAGCCCCAAGTTGCTGATGCCGCTGTTGCGCCCCAGCAGGCGAATCTCTTTTAGCGCCGCTTTGGTGAGCGGCTCGCTGACGGCTTCCAGCACCGCATCCTGAAAGTCGTTTTCATCGGCCATCAGCGGGTGGTCGCGGATGATCAGCGCCAGCGCCTGTGCATCCACCTCTCCCTCGGTCAGCTCGATGAATGCCCGCACTCCTGCCCGGGAGGTGCGGCTCACGTCCAGCACCGCTTCCGGCGACTCACCTTGCAAGGTATCCAGCAGCGCCGAGATCGAGACCACGGCGTCCAGCGCGCGGCGCGCCCCGAAACTGTCATCGTTGGCCGGTGGCTCGCACTCCGCCAGCTTTTCCGCCTGACGGGCAAAGTCGATACTGGCATTGGGCACGCTCAAGCGCTCCCACACCAGGCTCAGCACGGTACGCAGGGTATGCCCATCACCGTGGCCTGTGGTTTGCTCGTAGAGGGCGTAGTTGGGTAGCAGCCGCTCGCACAAGGCCGCCATGAAGGCTTGCTGGGCGGGCAGCGGCAGCAGTTGCAGACGCTGATAGAATCCTGTGGGTTTTGCCACCATGCTGATGTCCTGGGTCACTGTGTTGATGAAGAGGGTATTGATGAAACGGTATTGATAAACGGTATTGGTGAAGTGGACGCGATACGTTATCGTCCCACACTCGCGGCGGGCAAGCTCCGCCGCGCTTGATGTGTGCGGCCGGCGAGGAGATTACTATGCATATTCATCTGCTACAGCACGGCCCTGACCATGGACCCGCCCGCCTGCAAGACTGGCTGGAGAGCATGGGCCATAGTTACACCGTTTTTCATCTATACGCAGGGGAGCTGACCCCGCGCCCTGGCGAGTGCGACGCGCTCATCGTGCTGAGCGGCCCTGACGCGCTGTTCAGCGCCCCGCCCGCCTGGCAAAAGGCAGAGCGCAAGCTCATCCACCGCTACCTCGATGGCCAAAAACCCGTCATGGGCATTGGCCTGGGGGCGCTATGGATCGCCGAAGCCCTGGGCGCCGTCATCGCCCCCGGCACCTACCCCGAAACGGGCTGGCACCCTGTCACCCTGGCGCCAGAGAGCACCTTTGACCTGCCCGAGCAGTTCGATGCCTTCATGTGGCATCGCCTGGTATTTAGCCTGCCTGACGGCGCGCTGCCCCTGGGCGGCAGTGCGGCGGCACCGCTCCAGGGGTTCAGTTGGGATGCTGGTCGCGTGGTGGCGCTGCTATGCCATCTCGAAATGACCCAGGCCAGCGCGGCTTCCTTGCTGAATGCCGAAGCGCTCCCCACGGCCAGGAGCCCTTCCGCCGGGCGCTTCCTGCAAACCGGCGATCAGATACAGGCAGACCCCAAGCGCTTTCAGCGTCTGGCGCCGCTGCTGGACCGGGTCATGACCCAGTGGCTCAAAAGCCTCTGATGCGTATCGGCCACCGCTAGGCACTCCACTGCCGAGCGGCGGCCAGGCAGCTTTCCCAGTCCCCCACGTGCAGTTCGGGCGGCCGGTGGCTCTGCTGTTTCTCCAGGTGGTAACGATAGAGCGGGTCGTAATACTCGGTGAGCAGCGGGGCCAGCCACGCCTCGTGAGCCTGGACGTCGCCCGCCTCGTGGGCACGAAACGCCATGGCCTGCAGCCGCTGCAAGCGCTGTAGCCGTGCATGCCCCAGCCGCTTGGCCAGCCGTTCCAGGGCGCTTGCGAGCTGTCGCTGCATACGCTGACGCCCCTCATCGGGGCCAAAGCGGGCCGTATAGCCTCTCTCCAGCGCTTCGATATAGTCCCGGCGCAGCTGGTCCAACCGCCAGTCCAGCGGCATTTCAATGCGGATGCGCGGTGCTTGTTGCAGTGCCTGCCATAGCGGCAGCGGGATATTGGCATTGCCGATCTGCCGCGACTCGTCCTCCATCACCAGCTTGCCCGGCTGGCCAATCAGCCGCTGGGCCAGCGCATGCTCGAAATCGATCTGCGTGGCGGGCTCCTCCGGCTGACGCCCAAACGCGGACCCCTTGTGTTGGGCGCACGCCTCCAGGTCGATGCCATTGGGCAACTGGTTGATCAACGGCGTCTTGGCGCAGCCCGTCAGGCCAGACACCACCAGCAGCGGCTGGTGGGCGGCCTCGTCGATGCGCTGGCAGAGCTTTTGCCGCAGGGCTTTCCAGCCACCTTCGATGCGGGGCCGCAGCAGGCCCGCCTCGGCCAGCCACTGCTGGCTGATTTGGGAGCGCAACCCGCCACGGTAGCAGTAGAACAGTGCATCCGGATAACGCGCCAGGTGAGCCTGCCAGGCCAGCACCCGGGACTGTTTCACCGCACCGCTGACCAGCCGTTCACCCAGCGCAATCGCCGCCTGCTGGCCCTGCTGTTTATAGGCAATGCCAACCTGGCGGCGCTCTTCATCGTCCATCAGCGGCAGGTTCACCGCTCCCGGCAGGCTGCCTTGGGCGAACTCCACCGGCGCACGCACATCGATCAAGGGCGTATTACGCGCCACCAGCTCCAAAGAAGCAGGCAGCGTGGGCAGCGTCATCCGACCACCTGGATCACGGCGCTGCCCTTGGCAGGCTGCATCTCGCCAAACGGTTCCAGCGTGACGCCGTGCTCGCGACCTATGCGCTCCACGTCGTCCTGCCAGGCGGGATCGACACTCAGCAGCAGCCCTCCCGAGGTTTGAGGGTCGCATAGCCACTGCCAGTGGGCTTCGTCCATGGCGGGCAAGGCGCTGCCCAGCGCCTGCTGATTGCGCTGGGTACCACCGGGAACGGCTCCTTGGCGGCGGTAGCCTTCGGCCTCCGCTAGGCGCGGCAAGCGGCGAAAGTCCACGTGGGCCTTCACGCCACTGGCGCTGCACATTTCCGCCAGATGACCTGCCAACCCAAAGCCGGTCACGTCGGTCATGGCATTCACTCCTTTGACACCGGCCAACGCGACGCCAATGGTGTTGGGCTTGAGCATGGTTTCACGGGCAAGTCCCTGGTGCCCTGCTTCCAGCAGGCCGCGCTTTTCGGCAGTGGTCAATAGCCCCACGCCCAACGGCTTGGTGAGATACAGCAGGTCACCGGGCTTGGCCTGGCTATTGAGCTTTAGCTGGTCAAGCGACACCAGGCCATTGACGGCCAGGCCAAAGATCGGCTCTGGAGCATCGATGGAGTGCCCGCCCGCCAGCGCAATGCCCAACTCGCGGCATACCGCCTGCGCTCCGGCCACGACGTCTCCGGCTATTTCGGGCGCGAGCTTGTCGAGTGGCCAGCCCAGAATGCCCAGCGCCATCACCGGCGTGCCGCCCATGGCGTAGACATCACTGATGGCGTTGGTGGCCGCAATGCGTCCAAAATCGAAGGGGTCATCGACGATGGGCATGAAGAAATCAGTGGTGGCAATCATGCCCCGCCCATCGCCCAGGTCGTACACCGCGGCGTCTTCTCGCCCCTGGTTGCCCACGATCAGGCGCTGATGCCCCGCGGCGGGGCCCGCCTTGGCCAGAATGCCGTCCAGCACGTCTGGGGCAATCTTGCAGCCGCAGCCCGCTCCATGGCTGTACTGGGTCAATCGAATCGAACTCATGGTGACTCTCCTTTGCTGTGCTCGGGGCTGGCGTTTCTGCTATCCAGCATAGTCCATGTCACAACGCCTCAAGGGCATCGCTAAGCTTGTCGACCGGGATGACTTCCATGCCTTTGGGCGACTGCTTTGGCGCATTGGCGCGCGGCACGATGGCGCGCAAGAAGCCATGCTTGGCTGCCTCGGTAATACGCTCCTGCCCGCTGGGCACGGGGCGAATCTCGCCGGAAAGCCCCACTTCGCCAAACACGACCAGCTCCTTGGGCAGCGCGCGGTTTTGCAGGCTCGACACTACCGCCAGTAGCACCGCCAGGTCGGCACTGGTTTCCAGCACTTTGACCCCGCCCACCACGTTCAAGAACACGTCCTGGTCACCGGTGAACAGCCCACCATGCCGGTTCAATACCGCCAGCAGCATCGCCAGGCGGTTCTGATCGACCCCGACGGCGACCCGGCGCGGGTTCCCCAGGGCTGACTCATCGACCAGCGCCTGCACTTCCACCAGTATCGGCCGCGTGCCTTCCCATACCACCATCACCAGGCTGCCGGGAGCCTGCTCTTCCTGGCGCGATAGGAAGATGGCACTGGGGTTTTTCACTTCCTTCAAGCCCTGCTCCAGCATGGCGAACACGCCCAGCTCGTTCACCGCGCCGAAGCGGTTCTTCTGGCCACGCAGGGTGCGAAAACGCGAATCCGCCCCGCCCTCCAGCAGTAGCGAGGCATCGATCATGTGCTCGAGCACCTTGGGGCCTGCCAGGGTGCCATCCTTGGTGACATGCCCCACCAGCAGCAGGACGGTGTTCGTCTGCTTGGCAAAGCGGGTCAGCGCTGCGGCAGACTCGCGCACCTGCGCCACGCCGCCGGGCGCCGAGCTGATATCCTCCAGGTGCATGGTCTGAATGGAGTCGATGACCAGAATCTCGGGCTTTTCACGCTCGGCAACGGCCAGAATGGTCTCGACGCTGGTTTCCGCCAACATTTTCAAGCCGTTGGTGGGAAGCTGCAGGCGATGCGCTCGCATGGCGACCTGGGAAAGCGACTCCTCGCCGGTCACATAGAGGATGCGGCGTTGCTGAGCCAGCTTGCAGGCCGTTTGCAGCAGCAGCGTCGACTTGCCTGCCCCGGGGTTCCCGCCCAGCAGCACGGCCGAGCCCGGTACCAGGCCGCCTCCCAATACACGGTCGAACTCGGCAAAGGTGGAGGTCAACCGTGGCACTTCGCTGAGGTCGACGTTACTGAGGTCCACGACTTCCTTCGAGAGGTTGCCCGCATAGCCAGCGCGCCCGGTCGCCGTCGTTCCGCTGCCAGGCCGCGAACTGGTCAACCGGATCTCACTGAGCGTATTCCACTCCTGACAGCTGGTGCACTGCCCCTGCCACTTGCGATACTCGGCACCACACTCGGTACACACAAAGGCGCTCTTTGCTTTTGCCAACGCTAGCCGCTCCTGTCTCGCATGACTGTACTTGCCACTGTTGTTGCGACGGTTGTAACGAACGTCATTGCTACTTTTTCACCACCGCCAGACATACAAAAGGCGGCCAATGGCCGCCTTGATGCGATGCGCTCAGCGATTACTGGCGACGCAGTTGCAGCATCTCGCCGTTTTCAAAGCGACGACGCTCCGGGTCGATCAGCTCGAGCGTACGCTCGTCGATCCGCTGGAAGTAGTAGATCTGGCCGTCACCGTCCGGTGTCAGTTCGTAGACCGTCGCGTCGGGGTCGGCAGGCGTACCCGTCAGCACTTCCCAGTTACCAGCGTAGTTTTCATCGGGCGGTGTCTGGGGGTGGTTGCGGTAAGTCGCATTCAAGGTAAAGGTACGCTCTTCCGGAGCGGCCATTTCTTCACCCTGCATGGTCACATCCAGGTCAATGCCGTCACAGTTACGGCAGGGCAGAGTACCCTGATAGTTAGCCTGTGAGGCGCTCATGCCTGCGTCGTCGCGCTGATCCGTCGGGCCAGCGGCGCAGCCCGCCAGCAGTGCCAACATAGCCGAACCGGCTAGCAAACTCCTGAATTGCATTGCGTGTCTCCTTATGGTGTTGGACATACATTTCTTTCGCGCGCTTATGACAGCATAACCGCTACAAGGTGCGACGCCCACCCCTTCACAGGAGAAGTATGGGCCGAATCGCGGCCAATGGGAATGCTTGCGCTCTTGCGGCCATCAGGCGACCATGGGGATATTCACATCCGCACAATCAGGTTACCCCCATGAGCCAATACTGGAGCCCTGCCGTCAGGGATCTTACCCCGTATATTCCCGGCGAGCAGCCCCGCGAGCGCGTGATCAAGCTCAACACCAACGAGAACCCCTACCCCCCGGCCCCTGGTGTCAGCCAGGCGCTGGCCCAATACCCTATCGATCATTTACGGCTCTACCCCGACCCTACCTCACTGGCGCTGCGTGAAACCCTGGCCAGCCGCTACGGCGTCAGCGTCGCGGAAACCTTCGTGGGCAACGGCTCCGATGAAGTCCTGGCCTTCGCATTTCAGGCGTTTTTTTGCCAAGGGGCACCTCTCGATGTACCCAGCATCACCTACAGTTTCTATCCGGTATATGCCAACCTTTACGGCGTAGAGCTGCGCAAGCATCCCTTGAATGCCCAGTGGGAAGTGGATATGGATGCGTTGGCCAGCGCGAGTGAGCGAAGCGGCGTCATCTTTGCCAACCCTAACGCCCCCACAGGCCATGCTCACCCGCTGGAAGCTATCGAGGCGCTTCTGCAGAAAGTCACCGACCGCGTGGTGCTGGTGGATGAGGCGTACGTGGATTTCGGCGCTGACAGCGCCGTGTCGCTGATTAGCCGCTACCCGAACCTGCTGGTCACGGGCACGTTCTCCAAGTCACGTAGCCTGGCAGGATTGAGGCTGGGCTATGCGATTGGCTCCAGCGAGCTGATCGAAGGCCTGCAGCGGGTCAAGGACTCCTTCAACTCTTACCCCGTAGATAGCCTGGCCAGCCTAGTGGGCATCGAAGCCCTGAAGGATACCGAACACTTCGACGCCTGCCGCAATAACGTGATCGCCACCCGGGAGCGCACCCGCCAGCGTCTGGAGCGGCTTGGATTCGAGGTATTGCCTTCCAAGGCCAACTTCCTGTTCGCCCAGCACCCTCACCATGAAGGCGCCCAACTCTTCGCTGGCCTGCGTGAGCGCGGCATTCTGGTCAGGCACTTCAACACCGAGGCGCTGGACAACTTTCTGCGCATTACCATCGGCACCGACGACGAAATGGACAGCTTTATCGAAGCCATGGAAACGCTCTGCGCTTGACGATGCTCACACCCAGCCTTTGGCTGGGTGTTTCGACGTATGCAACGCACAGCAAAAAGCCCCGAACACAGAGTGCTCGGGGCTTTTTGCTTAATAAGTGCCTGACGATGTTCGGGCCGGCCACCCGGCGGGCGGCGCTCCGCTACTCTTCAGGGGGAGACCCCCAAAAAGCAAAACCCCGACCATAAGGCCGGGGTTTCGTAATAAGTGCCTGACGATGACCTACTCTCACATGGGGAGACCCCACACTACCATCGGCGCTAAGCGGTTTCACTTCT
>NZ_PINZ01000003.1:0-150895 GCF_002810305.1 Halomonas sp. 141 | reverse complement strand
ATATGCCATGCGCTCATCTTCTTTAACACGCCCTGGCTCATGCCACTCTTTGCGGCACAGTTTCGCCACTCAGCTACTAAGCCAAGGTACTGACATTCGTACTGTTCAAGAGCTGCTGGGCCATAAAAGTATCGAAACCACCCAAATATACACCCATGTGCTAGGCAATGGATTTGCGGGTGTCAGAAGTCCATTGGGTTAGTGAAGGGCAGTCATACTTCAATGATGCCCATTGTCGATCAAGTTAACGCCCCTTGCATCTCCCCCACCCGCCTCCTACACTGCGCTGAATACTGCTTGACGGGGTGCCGGTGGAACCGGCTGAGATCGCTATACGGCTGGCTGCTACAGCAAGTCGTCACGGCGGGGCCCGTTGAACCTGATCCGGCTAGTACCGGCGTAGGAATCAAGCGGTGGTTGGGGTGCGCCGTGTTCACCTGATACCTTGCCCCAACTCACTCTCCCTACGCCCGTGCGCCGGTTCGCTGTACCACCGGAGGCATCCAATATGGGCTACCGCTTTACCGATCTCACCACCGCTTGCCAGAACGATTGGCGCGCCTACATCGAGCACGATTTCGTGCGCCAACTGGGCAATGCCACGCTGCCTGAGGCGTCGTTTCGCCACTACCTGAAGCAGGATTACCTGTTCTTGATCCACTTCGCACGCGCCTATGCGCTGGCCGCTTACAAAAGCCCTACCTTGGCGGATTTGCGGCAGGCCCACGAGGGCTTGAAAGCCATTGTGGATGTGGAGCTGGGCCTGCACGTGGGCTTTTGCCAGGAGTGGGGCATCAGCGAACAGGAGCTTGCCGAACTCCCCGAAGCCCGCGCCACGCTGGCCTACACCCGCTATGTGCTGGATACCGGCAATCGCGGCGACCTGCTCGATTTGCACGTGGCGCTGGCCCCGTGCCTGGTGGGCTACGGCGAAATCGCCAACTGGCTGAACGCGCAGCCCTCTACGCTGCGCGGCGCGCAAAACCCCTTCGATGCCTGGATCGCCATGTACGAAAGCGAGGAGTTCCAGGCCGCCATGCAGGCGGAGCTTGCGTGGCTCGATGCCCGCCTGGCGGATGTCACCCCCGCCCGCTTTCGTGAGCTGAGCAAAATCTTCCGCGATGCCACCCGCCTGGAAATCGACTTCTGGCAGATGGGTTTAGACCTTTCTGAATAATCTCCTACCACATAGAGCAACCGTCATGACCAAGACCGTCAAAAGCAACACCGCACACTTTTTAGCCGAAACCGCCCAGGTCGATGCCGCCGCCGTGGCGCCGCTGCCCGGCTCGCGCAAGGTGTACGTGGAAGGCTCGCGGCCGGATATTCGCGTGCCATTTCGGGAGATCACCCTCTCGCCCACCAAAACCAGCGGCGCGGATGAGCAGAACCCGCCACTGCTGGTGTACGACACCTCCGGCCCCTACACCGACCCCAGCGCCAACATCGATTTGCGCCAGGGCCTGCCGGAGCTACGCCGGGCCTGGATCGAAGAGCGCAACGACACTGAGTTTCTGGATGGCCCCACCAGCCAGTACGGCCAGCGCCGCGCCAACGACCCCACCCTTGCCCAGCTGCGCTTTGATTTAAGCCGCACACCCCGCCGGGCGAAAGTGGGCAAGAACGTGACCCAGCTGCACTACGCCCGCCAGGGCATCATCACGCCGGAAATGGAGTTCATCGCTCTGCGGGAAAACCAGCGCCGCCAGGCGTTGGGAACGGCAGAAGTAGAGCGCATTCTGGGCCATCAGCATGCGGGCCAGAGCTTCGGCGCCAGCTTGCCCAAGGAGATCACGCCAGAGTTCGTGCGCGATGAGGTGGCCCGTGGCCGGGCGATCATTCCCAACAACATCAACCACCCGGAAAGCGAGCCGATGATCATTGGCCGCAACTTCCTGGTGAAGATCAACGGCAACCTGGGCAACTCGGCAGTTACCTCTTCCATCGAAGAGGAAGTGGACAAGATGACCTGGGGCATCCGCTGGGGTGCGGATACCATCATGGACCTCTCCACCGGCCAGAACATCCATGAAACCCGCGAGTGGATCATCCGTAACTCGCCGGTGCCGATTGGCACGGTGCCCATCTATCAGGCGCTGGAGAAGGTCAACGGCATTGCCGAGAACCTCACCTGGGAGATCTTCCGCGATACGCTGATCGAGCAGGCGGAACAGGGGGTGGATTACTTCACCATCCACGCGGGGGTGCTGCTGCGCTACGTGCCGCTCACCGCCAACCGCGTCACCGGCATCGTCAGCCGTGGCGGCTCCATCATGGCGAAGTGGTGCCTGTATCACCATCAGGAGAGCTTCCTGTACACCCACTTCGAGGAGATCTGCGAGATCTGCAAGCAGTACGATGTGGCGTTTTCGCTGGGCGACGGCCTGCGCCCCGGCTCCATTGCCGATGCCAACGATGAAGCGCAAATGGCGGAGCTGAAAACCCTGGGCGAACTCACCCATATTGCCTGGAAGCACGACGTGCAGGTGATGATCGAAGGCCCCGGCCACGTGCCCATGCACTTGGTGAAAGAGAACATGGACAAGCAGCTGGAGTACTGCGACGAAGCGCCCTTCTATACCCTCGGCCCGCTGGTGACGGATATCGCCCCCGGCTACGACCACATTACCTCTGGCATTGGGGCGGCGATGATTGGCTGGTTTGGCTGCGCCATGCTCTGCTACGTGACGCCGAAAGAGCACCTTGGCCTGCCCAACAAGGATGACGTGAAAACCGGCATCATCACCTACAAGATTGCCGCCCACGCGGCGGATTTGGCCAAGGGCCACCCGGCGGCGCAGCGGCGCGATAACGCGCTTTCCAAGGCGCGCTTCGAGTTCCGCTGGGAAGACCAGTTCAACCTGGGCCTGGACCCGGACACCGCCCGGGAATTCCACGATGAAACCCTGCCGAAGGATTCCGCCAAGGTGGCCCACTTCTGCTCCATGTGCGGGCCGAAGTTCTGCTCCATGAAGATCAGCCAGGAAGTGCGCGACACCTACCGCGACCGCACCCCGGAAAACGCCGCTGAAAGCGACGCTGAGGCGGTGAAGCGCGGCATGCAGGAGCAGGCGGAGAAGTTCCGCCGGGAAGGCAGCGAGCTATACCAGGAGGTGTGACCGCTCTCCCCCCGCCTGCGGGCGGGGGGAGAAACCCTCTGGATGTTCGGCCTCTTTGATGTTCGGTCCACTATTGTTATGTTATAACATATTAATTCAATCAAGGAGCCTCACCGTGGGTCTGTTGAAACGCGTACCTTCTCTGCTGGCGGCGGGCATGATGGCGCTGGGCAGCCTGAACGCCATGGCCGATGAGCCCGCCCTGAACGTGATGGCCTCGTTCTCGATCATCGAAGACCTGGCCCGCCGGGTCGGCGGCGAACGCATCGCGCTGACCAGCATCGTGGGCGCCAACGACGACGCCCACGTTTACGAGCCCACCCCAGCCGACGTTCGCCAGGTGGCGCAGGCAGACGTGGTGCTCATCAATGGCCTGATGTTCGAGGGCTTTCTTACCCGCCTGATCGAGGCCAGCGGTACCGAGGCCAGCGTGGTCACCGTCTCGGAGCACGCGGTGCATCTTGAAGACCCCATGGGCGGGCACTACCACTTTTATGGCGACCGGGCGGTGTTCCATGAAGCGCCCTACGACCCCCACGCGTGGCAGTCGGTGCCCAATGCCAAGGCGTATGTAGTGCGCATTGCCGACGCCTTCTGCGAGGTGGACCCGGAAGGCTGCGACACCTACCGCACCAACCAGCAGCGCTACGCACAGGACCTGGAAGCGCTGGAGCAGGAAATCCATGAGCGCATCGCCACGATTCCCGAATCCCGGCGTACCGTGGTGGTGGCACACCATGCCTTTCGCTACTTCGAAGAGGCCTACGGCGTGCGCTTTCTGGCCCCACAGGGGGTCTCCACCGAGTCCGAAGCCACGGCCGCCCATGTGGCGCAGCTGATCGATGCCATCGAGCAGCAGAGCGCCGTGGCGGTATTTGCCGAAAACATTTCCAACCCCCGGCTGGTCGAGCAAATCGCTCAGGAGGCCGGTCTGTCGCTCAGCGGCACCCTCTACTCGGACGCGCTATCGCGGGACGATGGCCCGGCGGCCAGCTACCTCGACATGATGCGCCATAACGTCGACACCCTTGTGACGGCGCTGCAGTAGCCACCCAGGTGATTAACCACGCCCCTTCTGGGCTCAAGGAGAGAGAAACGATGACCCCGATGTTTGTAGGTAAAGCGTTGACCGCGCTCGCTTTCGCGGTAGGCAGTGCCGCCGTGCAGGCCCACGACCACTCCCATGGTCACTCCAACCACAGCCATGACCATGCCCACGATGAAAACGTCACGGCCTGGCGGCTGGTGGTCGCCGACCAGCAGGATGCCGTGGTCCATGTCATCGACGCCACGGAGAAGTCGCTGCTGAACACCTTCGAGCTGGAAGGCCCGGCGGCGCTGCATCGCACCCGTAGCGGCGAGGCGGTATTTGCCGTACAAGGAGCGGCAAACACGGTGTCGGTGATCAATACCGGCATCGCTTTCCATGACCACGGCGACCACGCCGATATCGAGGTGGCCGACCCGGCGCTGCTGAGCACGGTTCTGGAAGGGGAGCGCCCCGCCCACTTCGTCGAGCGCCAAGGCTACATTGCCCAGTGGTTCGATGGTGAAGACGAAGCCCGCCTATTCACCGAAAGCAGCCTGTTGGCAGAGTCCCCCGAGATTCGTGCGGTGCCGGTGGAGGCGGCGCACCACGGAGTGGCCGTGCCTTTCCACCAGCATGCGGTGGTGACGGTGGTCAACCCGGAAGATGCGTCTCAACGCCCGGTCGGTGCCAAGGTACTGGATAGCGAGGGCAACCTGGTCGGCGACGAAGTGGCCTGCCCTGGGCTGCACGGCTCGGCGGGCTCTGGCAGCCTCTATGCGCTGGCCTGCCACACCGGCCTGCTGCTGATCGCCACGGAAGACGGCATGCCCCAGATCACCCACCTGCCCTACCCGAGCTCCCTGCCGGAAGGCAGTGCTTCCACCCTGCTGGGCGGCACCGGGCTACAGTACTTCCTGGGTAACTATGGGCCAGACCGGGTGCTGCTGGTCGACCCCACCGAAGGTGAAGAAGGCTTCCAGCTGGTGCAACTGCCTACCGGTCGCGTGCACTTTGCGGTGGACCCGATTCGCGCCCGCTACGCCTATGTGTTCACCGAAGATGGCCAGCTGCATCAACTGGATGTGCTGAACGGCGAGTTGACCCAGTCGCTGCGCCTGACCGAGCCCTACTCCATGGATGGCCACTGGAACGACCCGCGCCCACGCATTGCCGTGGCGGGTGAGCATATCGTGGTCACCGACCCCGCTACCGAAACGCTGCACTTCGTCAGTGCGGAAACCTTCGAAAAGGTCGATGAGATGGCCCTTGAAGGCAAGCCGTTCAATATCGTGGCGGTGGGCGGCACCGGCGTCTCTCACGGGCACTAAGCCTGCTGGCCCCTTTGACGGCTCGCACAAAACAACACCGGAGCCTTCGGGCTCCGGTGTTGTTATTGAGAGGGTATTGGCCGCCGGATCGATAACCTGAACGGTTTGGCCCCATGGGGCGGGCTAGCGATCCGGCAACGAATACGAACGCTGCTTACTTATCGAGCTTGTCCTTCACATCTCCCTTGCCTTTTTGCAGTTCGCCCTTGGCCTGCTGCGCTTTGCCTTTGGCTTCGGCTTCAGTGCTACCCGTTACCTTGCCAGCCGCTTCTTTCACTTTGCCTGCTGCCTTGTTGGCCGTGCCTTTTGCTTTATCTGAAGTACCTGCCATGACGAACACCTCTAATCCGTTAGTAGGGAATCGGCCGCTGTGCTACGGGTCTACCTGACCGTGCGGCCTGTTATCAGCGTAGCGGGTATTGCCAAAGTTGCCCATTTTCTTTTTTGCAAAGGCTTGGCTCCTGTTCAAGCAGCCTTCACGCAATCCGAGTGGCCACAAAGCGGTTCAGCACCCGTTGCACGCACGCCATCACTACCAGCGTTGCCACCAGCGCCACGCTCATGGAAGAGAAGCGGTACAGCGCGCTGTACACCAGGTCCTGCTGTGGCCCCAGCGACTGCCCGAACAGAATGCCTAGCGTGGTCAAGCCGCCAAACCCGATGCCAGAGCCGCCGCCTTCCAGAATGTGCTCGCGGGCGAACAGCATCAGCCCCAGCCAATAGAGCAGTATCACCAGCAGGAAATGGTGGCTTTGGGTATAGAGGACGAGCTGCATGGCCAGCGCCAGGTTGCATCCCAGCAAGGTGCCCACGGCGCGCTTGGCTGCCGATACCCGAGCGCCCTGATACCCCAGCGTGAACAGAATCAGGATGGTGGCCATTTGCGCCGACAATGAACCTTGCAGGTCGAACACCTGGAACACCACGAACGAGAGCGTGGCCGTGATCCCGCCCAGCAGGGTTTCATGGCGCACCTGGGCAAGCGGCTTGGCCGCCCTGGGCGGCGGCTGGCGGGGCTCGGTATCGGGGAACAGGGTATGCATCAGCATGGCGATGAACACGGCCAGCACGCTGGCCATCAGGTTGCTGGCCAGCAAATCGCCCAGGTCTACGCTGGGGTAGCTGGCAAAGTGCAGCAGTATGCTCAGCGTCAGGACGCCATTGGCACCAAACAGAAACAGCGGCCCTCTGGCCATCAAGGAGAAGCGCAGCAGAAACAGCCCCAGCACTACCAGCGTCATCACCACCGGCATGTGCTTCAACAGCCCCACCACCATGCTGACCTCCAGCGCGTTGAGACTGCCATTGGCCAGAAACTGACGGATGATGCCAGCATTCAATACAGGCACCATGCCCAGCAGGAACATCGGGAACACGGTGAAAAACACCCCGTAGTTCCAGCCCATCAACTGGCTGACCACGAACCCCAGCAGCCCGCCCCCCGCCACGCGCACGCACTGGCGCAGGCCGTTCTGGTCCAGGCGGCTCGCGGGCCGCGCCTGGGGCGGATGACGGAAACCCTGTTTGAATCGGTGAGTGAGCCGCCTGCTAAACCGAACCATAGACGTAGGCATGTCAGTAAACCGTGTTAGTAAACATGTCAGTAGACATAGTGCAGCCAGCTCACCAGGTGCGCCTGCAGCCAAGCGAAGGGCGCCGCTAGGGCATGCTGGCCCGGCCATAGCTGCACCGTTGCCCGTGCTCCGCTGGGGGGTAGTGAGGCCAGGTGGGTGCTCAAAGGATCGTCCAGCGCAATGTGCAGGCGCATGCGCTGGGCATCTCTTACCCAGCGGTCGGAGGTAGGAATGCTGGTCAACTGACCGTCGGCTGCCAGCTGCCCTTCGCGTACGCCCGCCTCCAGGGCGGTAACGCGGCCCTTGGCAATGTGCCCTGGCAAGGCATCGAACACGACCTGAGCCTCGTCGCCCACGTTCACATGGCGCAGGCTCTTTTCACGAAAGTCCGCGACGATCTCTGCTCGGTCGGCCACCAGCGCAATCACCGGCTGCCCCGCTGGCACATAATCTCCCGGCTGAAGCTGCAAGTTGGCCACCACGCCCGCCTCGCGTGCGCGTACCTGGGTTCTTTCCAGGTCCAGCTCGGCGCGGGCCAGCGCATTGTTGGCCTGGCGCAGGCGCAGATTGGCCTCGCCCTCCTCTCCCAGCTGCACCTCCAGGCTATCGATTTGCGCGCGGGCGGAAGTCACGGCCGCCTGGGCGGTATGCTCGGCGGCCACCTGCTGGTCGTACTGCTGGCGGGAGATGCCCTGCCGCCCCAGCAGCGCCTCGGCGCGGCGACGCTCACCGCTGCGCTCCTCCAGAGTTGCCTGGGCAGACACCAGCGATGCCCTGGCCGCTGCCAGCTCTGCCCGCAGTCGCGCGTTCTCCTGCTCGGCCTGCTCGCGGTTCAGCAAGGCCTGCTGCCGGGCCAGCTCGAACGGTGCTGGCTCCAGCCGGAACAACACGTCCCCTGCGGCTACCCGCTGGTGGTCGTTCACCAGTACCGCCTGCACGGGCGCGCCCAGCTCCGGGGCTATCTGGGTCACCGGCCGCATCACCCGCGCCTCTGGGGTCATCGGCATGAAGCTGTCAGCCACCAGAAAATAGACGAACAGCACCGCAAACGCCGCCAGCGCAATACGTACCCAGCGGCTGAAACGTTGATCAGGAGTCATTGGCGTACTCACTCACTGCCCTCGGGTAGCCCCGGGGATAGCATCAGAAGGAATACTTTAGTCTAACAAAATAATTAGCAGGCTAACAATAAGAGTATTAAGGCAAGATACTAATGGCCCATAACGACACTGCCGCCTTGCGGCGGCAGTCAATGGCAGGTGGATTGGTTAGCGGCAGGTGCTCAACGCCAGGAGGGTCCACCCATGACATCCGGCAGCCATAGCGCCAGCTGCGGAAAGCTCAGCACCAGCGCCAGCACGACCAGTTGCGCCAGAATGAATGGAACGACCCCCATGTACATGTGCCTGAGGGTGACCTCCGGCGGCGTAATGGCTCTCAAGTAAAAGATGGCAGGCGCCAGCGGTGGCGTAAGGTAGCTGGTCTGCAACACGACCAGGAACGCAACGCAGAACCATATTTCATCGAACCCAAGCATCCGCACGATCGGCATGGCCACGGGAATGATGATGAGCACCACGGAAATCAGGTCGAGAACGAAACCGGCGATGAACGCGATGAGCAGAATCAGCCCCAAAATCATCCATGGGCTGAGTCCCGTGTCCATCAGCAAGGCTTGTACGGTCGCCATCCCCCCAGAAGCGAAGAACACGCCTGCGAACATGCTTCCCCCCAGAACGATCAGGAGAATCATGGCCGAGATATTGACCGTCTTGATCGCGGAGTTCCACAGCACTTCCAGCGTCAGGTTGCGATACGCCGCCGCCAGCACGATGGACCCCAGCGCCCCGCACGCAGCGGCTTCCGTGGGCGTTGCCAGCCCCATCAGGATGGTGCCCAGCACGATGAAGATCAGCAGCATGGTCGGCACCAACGCCACCAGGGTGACCTTGATCTTTTCACCCCAAGCCACGTCAGGCTCCTGCTCTTGCACCCTGGGGGCCATGTCAGGCTTCAGATAAGCCACCCCGACGATGTACACCAGGAACATCACCGCCATCAAAAAGCCGGGAATCAACAGGCCACTGAACAGCGACCCCACCGATACGCCTGCCACGGGGCCCAGCACGACTACGGTGATGGATGGCGGAATCGCCGTTCCCAAAGAGCCACTGGCACAAATGGTGCCCGATATGAGGCTTTTACTGTAGTGATGCTTGAGCATGACGGGAATGGCCAGCATGCCGATGACGGCTTCCGTGGCGCCAACCACACCGCTCGATGCGGCAAACAGGGTGCCCATGATGATGGCACCGACGCCCAGCCCGCCGGGCAGCCGCCGGGTCCACATGTGAATGGCTTCAAACAGCCGCTCGGCGATTCCCGACCTTTCCAACATGGCGCCCATGAAGATGAACAGAGGCACCGCCGCCAGAATGGAGTTCGAAGCGGTATCTTCGATTTTGGTCAACAGCTGGTAGGCCGCCACATCACCAAACTGAATGATCCCGAACCCGGTGGCGACCAGGATCATGGAAAAGGCGATGGGAAAGCCCGAGATAATCAGCGCCATCAGCGCCGGAAACATTAGCAGCGCGAGATAACTACTCATGGTTGCCGCCCTCCACGGATGCCTTGCCACGGATCAAGCAGACGGATTTCAGAAACTCGGCAACCACTTGCAGGGAGAGAATGGCAAAGCCAATGAACCAGACGGTGAAGATTGGCCATACCACCGGGTTCCAGGCCGAACGGCCTGAGCGCTCGTTGCTTTCAAACGCACCCAGCGCGTATTTCGATAGCTCCCACACCAGCCACACCAGCACGGGCAAAAACATGACGTAGCCAACCGCACGTATTGCCGCATTGGCCCTGGCGCTCAGCTTCAGCGCCATGATATCGACACTGACGTGTTGGCCAATTCTCAGGGCATTGGCCATGCCCAGCATGAACATGGCCCCCATGACCATGTAACTAACCTCGAATGCCCAGAGCGTGGGCCTGCCCGCCACATATCGGCTGAACACTTCCACGATCAGGGCACCGATAAGAGGAAACACCAGTAATGCGCCCAACCATCCCGACAGGCGGGTCAGCGCTTCGATTGCTTTAATCAGTTTCATGACCAACTCTCAGCGTATAGGCAGCCAAACGAAAAGGGAGGCCTGGTCAGGCCTCCTTGTTTCATGCATGTGCCAAGGGATCAGCGGCCCATCACACCAATTGGCAGGCGATACTGGGACCAGTTGTTCATGTCATTCTTGAAGTCGCGCTGGGATTCGAGAACGCGGGCAAACCATTCGTTTTCGGCGGCGTATTCATCTTCCCAAAGCTCTGTTTCGGCATAGATGGCATCGATGAACGATTGATCCAGCTCGATGATTTCATTCGGCCCATCGACCAGTTCCTGGTAGGCATCCAGGTCAGCAAAAGAGCTGGCCAACCATGTTTCGAACACGGACATCTTGCCCGCCAGCCGCAGCATCTGTTGCTGCTGCTCGCTCAAGCTTTCCCAGGTATTGCTGTTTACCTGGCACTCCAGGAAACCTCCCGACTGATGAACGCCAGGAATGACCACGTACTGGGCAACTTCCTGGAAACCCGTCGGCCGGTTCATCTCCGGGCTACCCCACTCGGCAGCATCGATCACGCCACGCTCCAGGGAGCTGTAGATATCGCTACCGGCCATGACCACCGTGGAAGCACCCAGCCTGGAGGCGATCTCGGCCCAGGCGCCAGAGGTTCTCAGGCGTAGGCCCTGGAAATCCTCAAGGGTACGCACAGGCTTGTTCGAGTGAAGGAAAATTTCGGTTCCCAGGATGGCGCAGGGGAAGGCCACGACATCGAAGACGTCTCTGCGGTACTCTTCGTAAAGCTCTACCCCGCCCCCTTCATACATCCACAGCATGAACTCTTCCGGCGTCAGGCCACTGGAGTGTCCGGCCAACAGCGCCGTCGTGGGGTCAGTGCCGTAGTCATAGTTGATGTAGTTATGGCTAATTTGAGCCACGCCGGACTTGACCGTATTGGTGACGCGCAAGGCGCTTCCCAGAGTACCGCCAGGATACACTTCGATGGCGATCTCGCCGTTGGAAAGCTCACTGACGCGATCTGCAAACATCTGGGCGTCGCGTTCGAGCCAAGGGCCACCACTCCATGGGGTCGCCATGCGCCAGTTCATCTCGGCCGCTCCGGCCGTCATCACCAACCCTGCGTTAAGGCCTACGACCAAAGCCAATTTACTGATTTTATTCATGATGTTTCCTCTGCAATGGAGCGTTATAGGTTGTTCGCTGGCCATTTTCGTTGTTGTCTTTTTTTGACCTTACCATCTACGCAGGTGCAGCATTTGGCCGAAACTCTGAAAAACTGTGCCCATACTCAGCAAAGTGGCTATCCACCAACAAAAAGCCCCGCTGTCTGCCTGTATCGGCAGATCAGCGGGGCGGTATTCCCTTGAAACGATCTTGTCAGGTCGTTACCTGAAAGCGATGACCTTAGAAACGATGACCTTAGAAACGATGACCTTAGAAACGGTAGCGTAGGCCAACGCTGGCGGCATCGAAGTTATAGGCAGATTTGTCCAGGTAGCGCATGTAGTCGGCGCCCAGTGACAAGTTATGGGCAATATCTACTTCCGCGCCAGCGCCATAGGAGAAGCCGCTTTCACGGTCACGGTCGAAATCGACCTCAGTGACACCGGCCAAGCCGTAGAGGCGGACATCCGGCGAGACGGGCAGGATACCTTTGGCATAAGCGCCCACCAGGTAATCGAGCTCTACGTTGCCATCAGAGCCGCCTGTGCCCAAGTGGCCTTCCAGGGCGAAAAACTCGTTGAACTGAGCACCACCACGCAGGCGAAGGCCGACATCGTCGCGGGATGAGCCGCGGTCGGGGTCCAGGCTCCAGAACATGGCATCGCCACCCACGTATCCTTGTGGGTATTGGAAAGATTGTTGGGCCTGAGCTGATGCCGCAAAAGTACCGGCGCCTACCAGCAGTGCCGCAGAGGCAAGGGAAAGAACGGACGTTTTCATGGGGTTCACCTCAGTTAAAAAACAGCGTTTCCTTACGCTGAGCAAGTGTGGCTCAACCCCCGAGATAACGCAAATGCTGCCCCACGCTTTGCATATAATTTCCTTTTTTCGGCACTCGGTGGCGTGGGCTAGCGGCCTCTCGACAGGCTGAGCACCACGATGCCCCCCACCACCACCGCGCCGCCCAGCAGCTGGCTGGGGCTGAGCATTTGTCCCAGCACCAGGTAGCCGATCAGCAGCGAAGCCACCGGCTCGAAGTTCATCACGGGGGCGTTGCGCGCCATGTCCAGGCGGGGCACGAAGATGAACAGCACCGAAAACGCGCTGCCGTAAAGCAGTGCCAGCATGATGAGCCCTGCCCAGCCGCTACTGTTGTCGGGCAGGCTCATGCCGCCAGGCACTGCCCCCAGTAGCCCGCCAAGAATCATGGCCACGAATACGGTCTGCATGGTGAGCAGGCTACGCAGGGTACTGCCTACGCCTGCCAGGCGGTGCTCAGTGATCCATAGCGCACAGGCAAACGCAAAGGCGGCCAGCAGCCCAAAGCCAATGCCTGCCAACCACTCGGGGCCCATGGCATCGGCGTTGGCCAACCAGCTGGGAATATCCAGCACCACCAGCAGGCCAATCAGTATGGTGCCCATGATCAGGCAGCTGCGCAGCGAAGGCCTGGGGCCACCCAGCGCCCAGCTAAGCAGCGCCAGTTGAATGGGAAAGGTATTGACCAGCAGCAGGGCAATGACCACCGGCAGGCGAGCCACGGCAGAATACAGGCTGACGCTTTGCAGGGTGATCAACAGCCCCACCACCAGCTGCCAGCGCCAGGCACCGGGCGGCAGCCAGAAGCGCTTTTTCTGCAGCACGAACAGGCTCAGCAGGATGACGCAGGCCACCCCGGAACGCATCAATACCGCCAGCAGCAGCCCCGTACCGTTATCGAAGGCCAGCCGCGCCGACACGTGGTTGGCGGCGAACATGGTGGCCACACACATCATCAGCAGAATGGCGAGATGACGGGGCAAAAGCGCTGGGCTGGAAATCGACGACATAGGAACAAAACGGCTCACGTTAGGTTATATAAGGTACAGGATGACGACATTTTACATAGAAGGCTAACTAAATTCTTCGCTGATTTTCTCAGTCTCTGCATGTTAAACTAAAGTCTATCCCCCTTTCCTCCTGACTACTTTACAAAGGTTGTTATGAACGCACCGGTGCTGGTTATCAACTGTGGCTCTTCTTCCATTAAATACGCTTTGATTGATTCAGACCCTCAGGCACCGCGTCTAGCCGGTTTGGCAGAACGCCTGGGCAGCAGCGACGCTCGCCTGAAAGGCAAGAACAGCGCCGGTGAGAGCTTCACCCAGCCGCTGCCCGGCGCCGACCACGGCGAAGCGCTAAGCGCCATTCTGGAGCGCCTGGAAGGCCGCGTTCCCGGTGCCGTGGGCCACCGTATCGTGCATGGAGGAGAGCACTTCACCCAAGCGGCGCTGATCGACGACAGCGTGATTGCCGCCATCGAAACCACCGCAGCCCTGGCCCCGTTGCACAACCCTGCCAATCTGGCGGGTATTACCGCCACGCGCAAGGTGTTTCCCGAGCTGCCCCAGGTGGCCGTCTTCGACACTGCCTTCCATCAGACACTGCCGCCCCGCGCTTACCGCTACGCGCTGCCGGAAGCGCTGTACACCGAACATGGCATTCGCCGCTACGGCTTTCACGGCACCAGCCATGCGTTCGTCAGCCAGCGCGCCGGGGAACTGAGCAGCCGTGGCGCAGGCGGCTGGCTGACCACCCACTTGGGCAACGGCTGCTCCACCAGCGCCGTGTGGAACAACCAGAGCCTGGATACCAGCATGGGCCTTACCCCGCTGGAAGGCCTGGTAATGGGCACCCGCAGCGGTGACGTCGACCCCGGCCTGCATGCCCACCTGCATCGCCAACTGGGCTGGTCGGTGGAAGAGATCGATAACGTCCTGAACAAGCAAAGCGGCCTGCTGGGCCTTTCCGGCCTGACCAACGACATGCGTGAAGTGGAAGACCAGGCCGTGGCTGGCCACCCCGGTGCCAAGCTGGCGCTGGACGTGTTCTGCTACCGCATCGCCAAGTCGCTGGCGGCGCTGTCCTGTGCATTACCCAGGTTAGACGGCGTGATCTTCACTGGCGGTATTGGCGAAAACTCGCCTATCGTACGTCGTGAAGTGCTGGCGCTGCTGCCCCACTTCGGTTTCAGCATGGACGAAGCCGCCAACGAAGCGACCATTCGCGGCAAGGAAGGCAAATTGGACACCGCGAGCCATAACGGCCCTGAAGTGTGGGTGATCCCCACCGATGAAGAGGGCCGCATTGCCATGGAAACCCGCTACTGCGTGGAGACCCCTTGAATGAACAGCTCTTCCGAGCAACCCCAAGCCATTCTGCTTGTCCCCACCAGCATGGGGGCAGGCTTGACCTCGGCCTGTCTGGGCCTGATTCAAGCGCTGGATACCATTGGCCTGAAAGCCGGCTTTCTGAAGCCGTTCATGCAGAACGAGCTGAACGGCCCGGGCCTTGACCGCTCGACGGCGCTGGTCTCGCGGACGCTGAACCAGCGCCCGCCCTCGCCTATTTCCCAGGCACGCCTGGAACGGCTGCTGCGCGACGACCAGACCGACGAGCTGATGGAAAACGTCGTCGAGCTTTACGAGCAGGTCACCCAGCAGGCGTACCGCGACGGCAGCGCTCTGGACCTGGTGGTGGTGGAAGGCGTCGTGCCGACCCAGCACACTACCTACGCGACCCAGACCAACGCGCAGTTGGCGCATGCCCTGAACGCCCGCATCATCCTGGTGGGCACCGGCGACTTGAACGAGCCCCAGCACCTGGCGGAAGAGCTGGACATGCACGCCCGCAGCTTTGGCGGCGTCAGCTCCAGCCGCACCCTGGGCGGCATTCTGATGCGCATGAAAAACCTGCCCTATGGGCAAGAAGACGACCTTTCCGCCGCTCCCGGCACCATCAAGCCGCAGCTGGAAGAGCCGGTACTCAACGAGCTGCGCCGCTACTCCCCGGCGCTGGCCACCGACCGCTTCCACCTGATTGGCGTGGTGCCCTACAGCAAGACCCTGAGCGCTCCGCGCACGCTAGACGTAGCCCGGGCGCTGAATGCCAAGATGCTCAACGAAGGTGAAGCCGCCAGCCGCCGCGTCCTCTCTACCAGCCTGTGTGCCAGAAGTGCGGCCAATGCGCTGCATATCTTCACGCCGGGTAGTCTGGTGGTCGCCTCCGGGGACCGTGATGACGTGGTGCTGGCCTCGGCGCTGGCCACCATGAACGGCACCCAGCTGGCGGGCGTTTTACTCACCAACGGTTTCTTGCCCAACGAGGGCATGATTGAGATGTGCCGCCCGGCGCTGAAAACCGGCTTGCCGGTGCTGGCGGTAGAAACCGACAGCCTGACCACGGCGCAAAACCTGAGCCAGCTCAGCACTGAAATCCCCATGGATGACTTCGAGCGCGCCGAGCAGGTGGCCCGCTTCGTGGCGGCACACATGGACCTGGAGTGGCTGAAAGCCAAGCTGAGCCGTGGCTACCCCCGCCGCCTGTCGCCGTCGGCGTTCCGTCATCAGTTGGTGAAGCTGGCCCAACAGGCCAAAAAGCGCATCGTGCTGCCGGAAGGCGACGAGCCGCGCACCATCGAAGCCGCCATCATCTGCCAGCGCCGTGGTATTGCCGACTGCGTTCTGCTGGGCAAGCGGGAAGACATCGAAAGCGTGGCCCACCACCGTGGCCTGACGCTGCCCGACACGCTGACCATCATCGACCCGGAAAGCACCCGCGCCAACTATATCGGCCCCATGGTCGAGCGCCGCCGTGGCAAACTCAACGAGCTGACCGCCGAAGCACAGCTTCAGGACACCGTGGTGCTGGGCACCATGATGCTGCAGCTGGACGAAGTGGATGGCCTGGTGTCGGGCGCGGTACACACCACCGCCAACACCGTTCGCCCGGCGTTTCAGCTGATCAAGACGGCCCCGGAGTACAACCAGGTCTCGTCGATCTTCTTCATGCTGCTGCCCGAGCAAGTGGTGGTATACGGCGACTGCGCGGTGAACCCGGACCCGGACGCCGAAACCCTGGCGGAAATCGCCCTGCAAAGTGCGCGCTCTGCCGAGGCCTTTGGTATCGAGCCCCGGGTGGCGATGATCAGCTACTCCACCGGCGACTCCGGCACCGGCGCCGACGTGGATAAAGTCCGCGAAGCGACCCGCATCGCCAAGGAGCGCGCACCGCACCTGGCCATCGACGGCCCGCTGCAGTACGACGCCGCCGCCATCGAAAGCGTGGGCAAGCAGAAAGCCCCCGACTCCCCCGTGGCGGGCAAGGCCACCGTGTTCGTGTTCCCCGACCTCAATACCGGCAACACGACCTACAAGGCCGTTCAGCGTAGCGCCCGAGTGGTCAGCGTGGGCCCCATGCTGCAAGGTTTGAACAAGCCGGTGAACGACCTGTCCCGCGGGGCACTGGTGGATGACATCGTCTACACCATCGCCCTCACCGCAATCCAGGCCAGCCAGCGGGAAAGCTAGGCACTCGCCGAGCCCTGTATACGTATCCGCTGAAAGCCACGCTAAAAAAACGCCCCGAACAGTTCACTGTTCGGGGCGTTTCAGGTTTTGCGTCAGGTTTAATCGTTGTTAGGCATTACACCCACATGGGCACCATGGCTTCCAGCACCATCACCAAACTCATCGCGGTGATCGTCAGAATGGAGACCCCAAACACTTTCTTGGCCCAGCGAACATCGTCATCTAACCGATAGCCGCGCAGTGCCAGGTAGAGCCAGTAGCCGCCCATGACCAGCGCCACACACAGATACCCCATCCCCGCCTGGCTGGCCAGGACCAGCGCCAGCGAGGCGGGAATAAACGCCACGATATAGCCCAGGATGTGATGCTTGGCCATTTTGATCCCGTGTACCACCGGCAGTACCGGGATTGATGCCCGCTGATAATCCGCATAGCGGAAAATCGCAATGGCATAGGAGTGCGGCATCTGCCACAGGCAGAAAATCACCAGTAGCATCAGCGCACCGCTATCGAACTGCCCCGTGACGGCACAGTAGCCCACCACCGGGGGCATGGCCCCGGAAAGGCTGCCCACCAGCGTGCCGTACTCGGAGTGGCGCTTCATGTAGAGGCTGTAGACCCCGACATACACGCCCCAGCCAATCACCGCCAGCGCCACCGTCAAGCCATTGGTGCCCAATGCCAGGCACACGACCCCCGCCACGCCCAGCAGCGCCGAAATACCCAGTGCCTGAGTAATCGAGATACGCCCCTTGGCCAGCGGGCGATGGCGCGTACGCGCCATCAGTGCATCGATATCCCGGTCGATGACGTTGTTGCAGGCACAGCCCGAGGCAATCACCAGCGCAATGCCCAGCATCACCGAGGCAAACGTGACGATATCGAAGGTGCCGTGGGCGGCCAGAAAATAGCCCCCCAGCGTGGCGATCAAGTTACCGCCAATGATGCCCGGCTTGGTGAGCGCCAGCAGGTCTCGCCAGCGGCTCGGTGCCACGTTCAGCCGATCATCATGTTGAGATGTAGATGCTGCATGATCCATAAAGAGCCCCCTACCACCAGGACGAGTATCGTCAGTGTGAAAACGAAGGACATCAGATTCCACCCCTCGTCGGCTTTGGTATTCATATGCATGAACATGACCAGCTGGACCAGAATCTGCAGCACGGCTGTTACAGCGATGACCACCACCGTCGCGGCGGTGCTTAGCGCACCGCTCATGACAACCGCAAACGGAATCACGGTTAGCACTAAAGATAGCAGAAGCCCGACAACATACGACTTAACGCTTCCATGGGAAGTCGTTGAATGCGCTGCTGAATGTGATGACGATTGACTCATGTCAAAGCACCCCCATCAGGTAGACGAACGAGAACACACAGATCCACACGATATCCAGGAAGTGCCAGAACAGGCTGAGGCACAGGATACGCGGGCGCGTCATGGGCGTCAGGCCCTTGGTGGAAAGCTGCACCAGCATCACCAGAATCCATACCAGCCCCACAGTGACGTGCAGGCCGTGGGTGCCCACCAGGGTAAAGAACGACGACAGAAACGCGCTCTGGTCTGGCCCATACCCTTGATGAATCAGGTGATGAAACTCATACACTTCCATGCCGACGAAGGCAGCCCCCAGAGCAAAGGTGACCGCCAGCCACGCCTTGACCTGGCCCACCCGCTCGGCATTCATGGCCAGCACGCCCATGCCAAAGGTGAAACTGCTGAACAGCAGCAGAAAGGTTTCGACCAGCACGAACGGCAGCTCAAAAATATCGGCAGCCGTAGGCCCCGCCGCCGTGCCCTTCATCATCATGTTGCCGCCAAAATCATTGGTGAAGAAGTGCATGCCGAAGTCGCGATCCAGCGTCAGCAGGGCAATGGTCGCGGTCAGAATGGGAAACGAGGCAATGATCAGGATATTGGCGCACAGCGATGTCCAGGTGAAGATCGGCATGCGGAACAGCGTCATGCCTTTGGTGCGCATTTTCAGGATCGTGACGAAGAAGTTGATGCCGGTGAGCGTCGTGCCTATCCCGGATATCTGCAAGGCCCATATCCAGTAATCGACCCCCAACCCCAGGGGCGGCCAAATGTGTTAGGCAACGCTGATACTGAGGGAGCTGGCGGGATGGTTTTCCAGCCGACCAGGGGCGCGCTCGTCGTCGGTGATCACCACGTCGAAATCGGCCAGCGAGGCAAAATAGGCGGGCCGTACGATGCCGAACTTGCTGGCATCGACCACTAGCAACCGCTGCATGGCGGTAGCAATCGCCGCTTGTTTGGGAGCCACTTCGTGGAAGTGAAAACAGCTCACTCCGCGCTCCCAGTCTACTCCTGCCGCTGAAATCAGCGCCTTGTTGATGCCCAGCCGTTCGATGGCACCCCGCATGCCATCGCTGCCGAAAGACTGCGACGAGGCGTGAAACAGCCCCCCCAGCAGCACCAGCCGCACGTTGGGCAGCGCGGCAACCGTGTTGGCCACGTTCAGCGCGTAGGTCACCACGGTCAGCTCGCGGAAGTGGCTCAGTTGGCCCAGCAAGGGAATCAGCGTAGAGCCACAGTCGATAAACAGCGTGTCGCCTTCATCGATGAAACTGGCGGCACGCTGGCACAGGCGATGTTTGACATGATAGTGGCTGGCCTGCTGCTCGGTAAGGTCGTAGACCGGCGTCACGCCGGGGTAGCTGGTCATCACCAGCCGCCCCCCCAGCAGGCTCAAGGGAGATGGCTGCGTGGCGAGGTCTCGGCGAATGGTCATCTCCGACACTCCGCACAGCTCGGCAGCATCGCGCAGGTGCAAGGTTCCCCCGCTTGCCAGGGCTTCTTGCAACATGGCCAGGCGCTGGGCACTCCGGTCATTCACAGGCATCTCCTTGTGATTCATCTTGTTATCGGGTTTCAGCGCTCAGGTAACGCTTATGCTGAGCCAGCGCCCCGCGAATTTCCACTCCCCTACCACTCTGTTTACCGCCATGAGGCGCATGGAACACTCGGGTAGCGTTGATGTGACAATACTTGCAAATCAACGTTAAAAAAATAACACTCGATGTTATAATTTTAACATCAACGCCAGCCCGCACGACCCACAACGTCGGTATGCCACCTCTCGTGGCACCGTAATAACCCTTGTTGAGGCTTTCATGACCGCTTTATCCCCCTCTTACGTTTCTTCGCTCGTCACGCTTGGCGCTGGCGTTTTCATGGCTGGTGCGCTGGCCGCTGCTCCGGCCGTTGCCAATGATGCAGCAAGTGGCCCAATGACCCCGCACTGGTCATTTGCCAATGTTTCCCTGAACTACCTGGACTGGTCCAACGGTACCGAAGCGCGCACGGCGAGCAATGCCGCCAAGAGCGACTTCACGTTCGTTGAAATCGAAGGCGGCGTCGGCTTTAGCTGGGGCGAGTTCTACGGCTTCTTCGATTTCGAGAACCCGACCAACGACCAGTTCGACGAAGCCAGTGGCGGTAAGGACAACTTCCGCACCGCAGGCAAAGTGACCTCGCACATTTACCTGGGCGACAGCCCGCTGTCGCTTTACGCCCACGTTTATGACTTCCGCGACTACGGTTTCAATGCCCGCGAGCAGGATCAGATTCTCGGCCTGGGCTACCGCACGACGTTCGCCAACGGCCTATGGTTCAAGCCCTTCATCGGTGCTGCCAGGGTGCAAAGTGATGGTTACACGGGCATGAATGGCTACATGGCAGGCTGGGTCGCGGGCTACGACTTCACCGCGCTGGACCAGAATTTCAGCGTGACCAACTGGCACGAGCAGACCTTCGGTCGCGACAGCGACTACCTTTCCCAGAACTTCGTCAACGGTACCGCAGGGAGCGTGGGGACCAACGGTGCATTGAGCCTTTGGTGGCACCCGTCTGACTTGATCACCACCGGCGTGCAGTATCGCTACTCAGAGAACAAGCTGGGTACACCCGACGCCTATCAGAACGCGATGATTTACTCAGTCAAGCTAAACTTGCTGTAATCGCTCCCACTTCTCACGCTCCGAAGGTACTCCCATGACCCTCATCATGAGCCTGGTTGGCATGGTCACTCTGGTGGCCATTGCGCTTGTTTTCTCCTATGACCGCAAGGCGATTCGCCTGCGTACCGTGCTGGGTGCCTTCGCGATCCAGGCGGGTATCGGTGCGTTCGTGCTCTACGTACCGTTTGGCCAGGCCGTTCTGCAGGCCATTTCGGCAGGCGTCAGCCAGGTGCTGGTCTACGCCAACGACGGCATCGGCTTTTTGTTTGGCGGGCTGGCTGACGTGGACAACGTCGGTTTCGTCTTCGCCATCAAAGTCCTGCCGGTCATCATCTTTTTCTCCTCGCTGATTGCCGTGCTCTATTATGTCGGCATCATGCAGTGGGTCATCCGGATTCTGGGTGGCGCGTTGCAGAAGGCACTGGGCACCTCGCGCACCGAGTCGCTTTCGGCCACGGCCAACATCTTCGTGGGCCAGACCGAGGCACCGCTGGTGGTGCGCCCGTTCATTGCCCGCATGACCCCTTCGCAGCTGTTTGCGGTGATGTGTGGTGGCCTGGCTTCCGTGGCGGGTTCGGTGCTGGCGGGCTATGCCGCGCTGGGCATTCCCATGGAGTATCTGGTGGCGGCCTCGTTCATGGCGGCGCCTGGCGGCCTGCTGTTCGCCAAGCTGATCATGCCGGAAACCCAGAACGTGGAAGATAGCGACAGCGTTTCCAGGGTCGATGAAGAGCTGAAAGAGCAGGACGACAAGCCCGCTAACGTGCTGGATGCCGCCGCCGCCGGTGCTACGTCGGGCATGAAGCTGGCGGCCAACGTGGGTGCGATGCTGCTGGCCTTCATCGCCCTGATTGCGCTGGTCAACGGTATTCTGGGCGGCGTGGGCGGCTGGTTCGGTTTCGAGGCATTGAGCCTGGAGCTGATTCTGGGTTGGCTGTTCGCTCCGCTGGCCTTCCTGCTGGGCGTGCCCTGGGAAGAAGCCACCCTGGCGGGCTCGTTCATCGGCCAGAAGCTGGTGGTCAACGAGTTCGTGGCCTTTATCAACTTGGCTCCCTACATTGAAGGGGAACAGGTGGTGGCTGCCACGGGTCAATTGATGACGCCCCACACCATGGCCATCCTGTCATTTGCCTTGTGTGGTTTTGCCAACCTGTCGTCGATTGCCATTCTGCTCGGTGGCCTGGGCAGCATTGCCCCGACCCGCCGCAAGGAGATTGCCCGGTTTGGTGTGAAAGCCGTGCTGGCAGGCACGCTCTCCAACCTGATGTCTGCCTCGATTGCCGGTTTCTTCCTGGCGTTGAGCAGCCTCACCGCCTGACGCAGCGAGTACGCGATAACGCAACGGGCGCTGCTTTAGTACGCAGTGCCCGTTTTGTCTTTTACCGATTGATGAGAACTTCATGACTGCCACCGCTTCCCCCCAGCTTATCCAAGCCGCCCGTCACGCCCTGACGTTAATGGACCTCACCAGCCTGAACGACAGCGACACCGACAGCGTGATCGAAGCGCTGTGCCAGCAGGTCAAGACCCCCTACGGCCACCCGGCAGCGGTGTGCGTTTACCCCTCGTTCATCGTCACGGCAGCCCGTGCGCTGAGCGCCCACAAGCTGGATGACCAGGTCAAGATCGCCACGGTCACCAACTTTCCCCATGGGGGCGATGACATCATGGGCGCGGCCCGTGAAACCCGCGAAGCCGTGGCATCGGGTGCCCATGAAGTCGACGTGGTGTTCCCCTACCGCGCCTTGATGGCAGGCGATGAAGAGACTGGCCGCGAGCTGGTGGAAATGTGCAAGGCCGCCTGTGGTGGCCAGGCATTGCTGAAAGTCATCATCGAATCCGGCGAACTCAAGGACCCTGCGCTGATCCAACGTGCCAGTGAGCTGGCCATCGAAGGCGGCGCGGATTTCATCAAGACCTCGACCGGAAAAGTGCCGGTCAATGCCACGCTGGAAGCCGCCGAGATCATGCTCAAGGCCATCAAGGCCAGCGGCAAAGACGTTGGCTTCAAAGCCGCCGGCGGCGTACGCAGCGCAGAAGAAGCCGCTGAGTACCTGGCGCTGGCAGCCGACATCATGGGGCCGCAGTGGGTCACCCCGGCACACTTCCGGTTTGGTGCCTCCAGCCTGCTGGGCAATTTGTTGAACACACTCGACGGTGGCGCTGACGCGGCGCTGCTCTCCACCACCAACGGAGGCTACTAAATGTCGTCCAACGCTTCTCACCACGCGCTGCTCCCTCAAGAACTGATTCGCCTGAAGCGCGACGGCCAGCCGCTGCCCGCTGAAGAGATCAAAGCCTTCGTACAGGGCATCGCCGACGACCGCATCAGCGATGCGCAGATCGGCGCTTTCACCATGTCGGTCTTTTTGAATGGCATGAGCCGCGAAGAAGTCGTGGCGCTGACCACCGCCACGCGCGATTCTGGCCACGTGATGCAGTGGGATTCGCTCAACCTGCCCGGCCCCATCGTGGACAAGCACTCCACCGGCGGCGTGGGTGACCTGGTATCGCTGGTGCTGGGCCCATGGGTCGCGGCCTGCGGCGCCTTCGTGCCGATGATTTCCGGCCGTGGCCTGGGCCACACCGGCGGTACCCTGGACAAGCTGGAATCCATCCCCGGCTACGACCCCTACCCCGCCCCCGAGCGCTTCAGTGAGGTGGTGAAATCCACCGGCGTGGCGATCATCGGTCAAACCGGCAACCTCGCCCCGGCCGACAAGCGCATCTACGGCGTGCGTGATGTCACCGCCACCGTGGAATCCATCCCGCTGATCACGGCCTCGATTCTGGGCAAAAAGCTGGCCTCTGGCCTGGACGCCCTGGTAATGGACGTCAAAGTGGGCAGCGGCGCCTTCATGCCCACCCCGGAAAAGTCCCGCGAACTGGCCAAAAGCATCGCCAACGTGGCCACCCAGGCAGGCACACCCACCACCGCGCTGCTCACCGATATGAGCCAACCGCTGGCCCCGTGTGCCGGTAACGCGGTGGAGATCGTCGAAACCCTGGCGCTGCTGCGCGGCGAGCGAGCCAACAGCCGCGTGATGCAGGTCACCCGCGAACTCGCCGTCGAGATGCTGATGGCGGGCAAACTGGTGGCTAACCGCGAAGAAGCCCTTACCAAGCTGGACAAAGCGCTCACCTCCGGCGCGGCGGCGGAAGTCTTCGCCCGCATGGTGCGCGAACTGGGCGGCCCCGCCGACTTTATGGAGCGTTCGGACAGCTACCTGGCCACCGCCCCTGTGGTTCAAGCGGTCTACCCCGAGCAGAGCGGTATCGTGCAGCGTTTCGATACCCGCGCCGTGGGCATGAGCGTGGTAGAGCTGGGCGGCGGCCGCCTGCGTAACGACGCCAGCGTCGATCACAGCGCGGGCTTCAGCGACATCGTCGAAATCGGCGACCGTGTCGACAGCCAGCGCCCGCTGGCCATCGTCCACGCCCGCACGGAAGACGCCGCGGCCCGTGCCGCTGCTCAGCTTCGTGCGGCGGTCACCATTGGCGATGCCGACGCCACCGCCGACACCCTGTTGCAAGAGACCTTCCGAGGAGAAGCCTGATGCGCCGCGCCATCGTCCTGGTACTCGACTCTTTCGGGATCGGTAGCGCCCCCGATGCCGCCACCTTTGGCGACCAGGGGTCAGATACTCTGGGCCACATCGCCGCCGCCTGTGCCCGTGGCGAAGCCGACACCGCCGAGCGCTCCGGCCCATTGTCGCTGCCCAACATGGCCGCGCTAGGCCTGTTCCACGCCCACCGCGACGCCACTGGCAGCGTGGCGGAAGGCGTCAGTTTGCCCGACCAACTGACGGGCGCTTACGCCCACGCCAAAGAGATCTCCAGCGGCAAGGACACCCCTTCCGGCCACTGGGAAATTGCCGGTGTGCCGGTGCGTTTCGACTGGGGCTACTTCCTCGATAAAACCGACAGTTTCCCACTCGAACTGCTGGACGCCATCATTCGGGAAGCCGAGCTGACCGGCGTGATCGGTAACTGCCACGCCTCAGGCACCGAGATTATTGCCCGCCTGGGCGAAGAGCATATCGCCACCGGCAAACCGATTGTGTATACCTCTGCGGACTCCGTGTTCCAGATTGCCGCCCACGAAGAGCACTTTGGCCTAGAGCGCCTCTACGCGCTGTGTGAAACCGTGCGTGAACTGCTGGAGCCCTACAACATTGGCCGCGTCATCGCCCGCCCGTTTATTGGCGACGACCGCGAAAGCTTTTCCCGCACCGGCAATCGCCGCGACTACAGCGTTGAGCCGCCCAGCCCCACCGTGCTGCAAAAGCTTGCCGACGCCGGTGGTGAAGTGGTGTCGATTGGCAAGATCGCCGACATCTACGCCCACTGCGGCATTACCCACAAGGTCAAAGCCAGCGGCCACGACGCGCTAATGGAAGCCACCCTGGCCGAAGTAGCACGCACCGCTAAAGAGACCAGCGACCGCCCGACCATGATCATGACCAACTTCGTGGATTTCGATTCGGTCTATGGCCACCGTCGGGATGTGCCGGGCTACGCTGCGGCCCTTGAGCACTTCGACGCCCGCCTGCCGGAGCTGCTCGCCGCCCTCAACGACGACGACCTGCTGCTACTCACCGCCGACCACGGCTGCGACCCCAGCTGGGAAGGCACCGAGCACACCCGCGAATACGTGCCGATCATGGTACGCGGCGCAGGTTTCGCCCCCGGCCCGCTGGGCGAGCGCGGCACCTTCGCCGACATTGGCCAAACCCTTGCGGCGTTCTTCGCCGTAGACGCCATGGCCGACGGCGAGAGCTTTTTACCTGACGCGGCGTAAAGGCTAACAACCTAATTAGCACGCTGATGTGCACGGCCTGAATGACAGTGACTGGGTTATTCAGGCCAATCATTTTAGAAAGGAGTGTTCCATGGCTACCCCACATATCAATGCCGAGAAAGGCGATTTCGCTGATACCGTACTGATGCCTGGCGACCCGCTGCGCGCCAAGTACATCGCCGACACTTACCTGGAGAACGTGCGCCAGGTCAACGACGTGCGCAGCATGTTCGGCTACACCGGCACCTACAAAGGCCGCGAGATTTCCGTCATGGGCCACGGCATGGGCATCCCCTCCGTGTCGATCTATGCCAAAGAGCTGATTACCGATTACGGCGTGAAGTCGATCATCCGCGTGGGCTCCTGCGGCGCGGTACGTGACGATGTCAACGTGCGCGACGTAGTGATTGGGCTGGGTGCCAGCACCGACTCCAAAGTGAACCGCATGCGCTTCAATGACCATGACCTGGCCGCCATTGCCGACTTCGAGCTGGCCAGCCACGCCGTAGCAGCCGCCAAAGCGCAGAACGTCGCCGTGAAAGTCGGCAACATCTTCTCGGCGGACCTGTTCTACAACCCGCAGACCGACATGGCCGAGCTGATGAAGCGCTACGGCATCGTCGGCGTCGAGATGGAAGCCGCAGGCCTGTACGGCGTGGCCGCCGAATTCGGCGCCCGTGCACTGACCATCTGCACCGTCTCCGACCACATTCTGAAAGGTGACTCGCTCTCCAGTGCCGACCGCCAAACCACCTTCAACGACATGATGGTGATTGCCCTCGACACCGTTCTGCGCGATGACGCCGCCAAGGCGTAATGCCCGGCGTCTTGAGCCCATAGACATCCTGAACACAGAGAGAGAATAGCGCCATGAGCCACGCGGATCAGGCATTGGTCGACACGCTGCTGACCACCCTGGGCAACGCCTACGCGCCCTACTCCAACCACCCCGTGGCGGCGGTGATGGAGTGCCCCGACGGCCAGCAGTTTGCCGGTAGCAACGTGGAAGTCGCCCACTACAAAGGGCTGTGTGCCGAAGCCTCGGCCATTTCTGCCATGGTTACCGCTGGCCAGCGCGAGCTGGCCAGGGTCTACGTGATGGGCCCCGGCGAGCACCTCTGCACGCCCTGCGGCGACTGCCGCCAGCGCATCCGCGAATTCGCCACCCCCAGCACGCAAATCATGGTGCTCTCCAAACAGGGCGAGGTGTTGAAAACCTACACCATGGACAGCCTGCTGCCCGACGCTTTTGGGCCGGAGCAGCTGCCGGGGCGTTAAGCCGTTTCCCGCAGCACCAGCGCCACCGGCAGCGACACGTGCCGGGGCGCTTTTCCTGCCAACGCATCGCCCAGCAGCTCCACGCTCATCGTCGCAATGGCGGCAATGTCCTGGCGTACGGTGGTCAACCCCGTGGCCAGGGTGGGCAGGTCGTCAAAGCCGGTGACGGCTACCTCGCAGGGCACACGAATACCGCTGTCTTCCAGGGCGGCCACGCAGCCCAGCGCCAGCTCGTCGGTGGCACAGACCAGCGCATCGAAGGGCAAGGGGGCGTCTGGGCGCTCCTTGAGCAAGCGGCTGAGCTGGCGATAGCTGGTCAGGGAGTCCGAGGTCAGCCGATGCGGCAGGCTAATCCACTGCTCGCTGAGCCCTGCCTCCGTGACGGCACGCTGATACCCGGAAAGGCGGCTGAGAGGTCGCGGCACGTCCAGCTCTCCCCCCACAAACGCGATTCGCGTTCGCCCCTGTTCGATCAGGTGCTGCGTCATCTGGTAAATGCCCGAGACATCGTCCGGGGCCACCGAAAAGCCGTCTCCTGCGTTGCCAATCCGTACGAAGGGAACGCCCGCTGCCTGCAGAAGGCCTGGCCTGGCATCTTCTGCCGTTTCGCCCAGCAAGATCGCGGCTCCTGCCCGCTCGGGCAGCTCATGGGTCTGATCGTGGTGAAAAAACACCGGTACCATGCCTTGCTGGTGCAGGGCCACGGTCAGGTGCTGGTAGAGCAGAATGTAGTAGGGCCGCAGCTCGATATCCTGTCGCCCAAGGGAGATCCCCACCACCGCCGCCTTACCGCTGATCAGTTGGCGAGCGGCGGCGCTGGGTTGATAGGCCAGCTCACGGCTGATGGTCAGAATTCGCTCGCGCAGCGCGTCGCTCAGCCCGGGCTTGCCGTTCAAGGCTCGGCTGACCGACGCGATGGATACCTCGGCACGCCGGGCAATTTCGCGGATGGTCGCCGCCGGTGCGCTCGATGTGTGCTGTTTCATGCCTGGCCTCAGCCGCCGTTGGGGGGCTTGATTGTACAAAAAGCGGGGCGGAAAATCGCCGCCCTCAGCGCAAGCAACCCCGTGCCAGCCAAGCCCTTGCGTTACCAGCCGCGTCTTCCCAGACGCGAGAGTTCACCCTCCAGCTGCTGCACGGCCAGCACCTCGTCATCCTCATACAGTACCGGGCACGTGGGGTTACGGCCAAACTCGATGGCGTGGGCTTTCTGCTGGGCTTCGGCGGTCAGATGAAATCTGCTGATCAACTGGCAATTGCCAGGCTGCGGTCCTCCAGGCTGGAAACGAAACAGGCGTCCAGCACGGTTTGAATGGCCGCGCCTCGGGCAAAGTCGGGCTGGTCGTTCTCCCCAGTGCGAATGCTCTCGATAAAGCGCTGGTAGATGCTGGGCGTGGGTGGCGCCTTGACGGTGCTCCAGCGAGCGGGATGCACGTCATCGTTCAGGCACACCTGAACTTCATCCTTGGAGGCGTCTAGATCCACGCGGATCGCACCCTTGTCGCCGTGAACGCTCAGCGTCAGTGAGTTGTGGTGCCCGGTTGCCCAGCGGGTTGCCTGAATCGTGCCCATGGCGCCGTTGGCAAAGCGCACGCGCATCAGCGCCGTGTCGTTGGCATCCAGCAGGTAGTCGCCGATGCGGTTGTCCGGGGCTTTGTCGAAGCAGGTGAGTTCGCAGTTGACGCGAGTGATATCGCCCACCGGGAAGCTGGCAAAATCGACGATATGCACGCCCACATCTCCCAGCACGCCTTTGCTGCCGTGGGCTTCCGAGAGCCGCCAGAGCCACTGGCTATCCTCATCCCAGCGCCCCCAGGCGTTGCTCACCAGCCAGCTCTGGCGATAGCTGGCATCCACGTGGCGAACGGTGCCGATGGCGCCGCCGGTAATCAGCGCTCGGGCATGCTGAATGGCGGGGGCGTCACGGTAGCTCAGGTTGACCATGTTGATGACCTTGGCGGCCTGGGCGGCAGCGACCATCTCGTGGGCATCCTCCGCATTGGTGGCCAGGGGCTTTTCACACAGGATGTGTTTACCCGCCGCAATGGCTGCCAGCGACGTGGCCTTATGCACGCCATCCGGAGTGACATTGCTCACCGCGTGGATATCGTCGCGGGCCAGCATGTCGTCCAGCGACTGGTAAACATCGGCAATGCCATGGCGCTCGGCGAAGGCCTGCGCCTTGGGGAAATCACGGTCGCATACGGCAACCACTTCGACACCTTCGAGTCGGCCATAGTGCTTGGCGTGCTCCCCCGCCATGCTGCCCGCGCCAATCATCGCGATACGGATCATTTGAAGCCCTCCTCACCAGGTTTGTGCAAGCTTTCGCCCTTGATCTCGACCGGGTTGGGCGCCTGGTCGGCGGGGACGTTGGGGCAGCTGTCGATCCACCGGGAGCCTTCCGGCTGCGCCCAGACCACGGCGTTCTTGAGCACCCGCTTTACCTGCTCGTCGTAGTAGATCGGGTAGGTTTCGTGGCCGGGACGGAAGTAGAAAATCTTGCCGTTACCGCGCTTGTAGGTCAGGCCGGAGCGGAACACTTCGCCGCCTTCGAAGACACTGATGAAAATCACCTCGTCCGGGTTGGGCACCGCAAAGGGTTCGCCGTACATTTCGGTATGGGGCAGCTCGATGTAATCTCCGAGCCCTTGCACGATGGGGTGGCCAGGATTCACTACCCAGAGCCGCTCACGCTCACCGGCTTCCCGCCATTTCAGTGAGCAGGTAGTGCCCATCAAGCGTTTGAAGATTTTCGAGTAGTGGCCGGAGTGCAGCACGATCAAGCCCATTCCCTGCAGCACGCGCGTTTGCACGCGGTCGACGGTCTCTTCCAGCACGTCGCCGTGGGCGGCGTGGCCCCACCACAGCAGCACGTCGGTATTCTCCAGCGTCTCTTCGTCAAGCCCCTGCGCCGGGTCTTGCAGCGTGACCGCCGTGGCCGTTAGCGCTTCCGCTTCATTCAACCCATCGGCGATGCACTGGTGCATGCCGGTGGGGTAAATACGCGCCACTACGTCGTTGGTTTGTTCGTGGACGTTTTCGCCCCATACGGTGACTCGGAGTGTCATGTCGTTCTCCTCAGCGTTGAGAGGTGCTTGCTCACGAGCGTGAGCGCTGAGGAGAAAAGTAAACGTTTACTCAATAAGAGTAAACGTTTACTTATTGGATTTTAGTCGAACACCACCGACGCGCTGGCGTCAGGTTCTATTGCTTTTCAGACCGGGGCTTCGTCGGGGCGGTTCTCGGCGACGCGCTCGACATCCACAATGCCCGAGCGGCTGACCACGACTTTCCAGCGCGCCAGGTAAGGGGCATCTTCGCTGCCCGTTTCGCGCACCACCAGGTTGAACAGGTGGCGGCGCTCGACACTTTCCCGCACCGCCTGCCCCTCTTTCAGGCGATAGATATGGTGCTTATCCTTGCTCATCAGGCGGGTCAGCATGGAGAGGTCTATGCTCAGGGTTTCGCGGGTATGCTCATAGCCGCTCAAGAAGCGTGTGGGGGACATGCGCGAGCTGGAGCGATAGTGCATGACCACCTCTTCGCGCTGGGCCACCGTGCGCCGCCGCATCTGCTGTATGTCCTGGTCGAGGGCGGTATAGCGCTTGTAGTCGAACCATTCGAGCTGCCGACCGACCAGCGCATTGTGGGTAGGGTCGATGTATTGTCGCCGCCACTTGGGTCGGCCTCTTCTCAGCCATCGCCATAGGGTATTGCGCAGGTCGTCCTTGAACACTTCGCGCATGGCGTAGAGCAGCGCCATGGCCAGCACGAACAGTGCGGTGATGTCGCCAATCACGTCGCGCAGGTGCAGTACCCCCAACGACACGAAGGCCATGACCACCGCGGTGGCCAGGGCCTTGACGGCTTTCTGTTCGCCGCTACCCAGCTCCAGCGAGCGCTGCTTGAGCGTGATCGGGTACTCGATCAGCCGTCGCAGCAGGCGCATCTTGTTGGACATGCGAGTGGGGTCATCGCGTACGCGCTCGGCGTTGTACTCCTGCTGCTCGCGGTACTCGCCTTCACGGTGGCAGATAGTCACCAGGCGTCGTTTGACCTCGCTGAATTTCCCGCCCTTGGGCATGTGGGCCACCAGCGCCAACAGCTGCTGCTCGGTGAACCAGGAAAGATAGTTGTCGATATTGGCAAAGTATTTATAGAGCCGTTCATCGGTGGGCGGGTTACGCCGCAAGCGCTTGAGTATGCCGTCGCTCAGGTCGCTCATCTCGACCAGCTGGTCATAAAGCTCGTTCGCCTTGTCGTGGGTGCTGCTCTTCTCCTCACCCTGCAGGCGACGCAGTTTACGGGCCGTGGAGAGCATGCCCTGGGTGGTGCGCTCCAGCGCCACCACGTACTGGTAGGCATAGAGACTGAGGCTCAAGCGGTAGGAGTCGCTGCCCAGCTGGTTACGGCTGGCCAGGCGGCTATGCACCAGCGGCAGATGGTACTCGTCGCTGTAGTAAGTGCGCGAGACGTTGATGGCAGCGTGATAAAATACTTCTTCGGAGATGATGTGCGTACTCAGCCCCAGCTCCTGGGGCACGAACAAGTACACATCCAGCGTATGTGAGGTCTCTTCCTTCAGCCGTCGAGACAAGCGCAGTTGGAAGCTATTTTTACGTTCAACGTTGATCACCCTCACTTATCTCCTGCTTTCATGCCAGACTCGATGATATACCATGATGAGCTCGCGAGTACGGCTGGCAGAGCGTCGTCTGCCAGCGCACCTTGATACCAAAGAGCCATACCATCAAGGCTGCGCCATCAGGACTGTACCATGAAGACTGTGCCGTGAAGACCGCGCCATGCAGCGCATGGCATGGATCAGCGCTTTACTTCTTCGCCTTGGAGCCCAGGGATGCCCATCGCCCGTTTTTCACCCTTTGAGCTGCTGCTGCTAAAAAGCCGAAGCCAAGTGGATACGGCCACGCTACTGCTGCTTGGCTGGGTGCTCGTGCATCGTCAGCACGTTTCCGAGGGGCAACGCCGACGTCGGCTGGCCCAGGTCAGCGCGCAGTTTCGCCATGGGCACGAGCTGGGGCCGATCATGAGCATTGCCCATAGCCAGGACCTTCACGCCATTCAATTGGCCGCCGAAGTCGTGCGCAAGGAGTGCTCCAGGGAGCGCAGTCTCAGCGTGATGCACCAGGCCATCACGGTGGCTACCGACGATGGCGAGCTGTCACTGGCCAACCACTATATTCTGCGCTTTCTGGCCGACCTGCTGAACGTGGTGCCCGCGACCCTGAACACCCTGTTTCAGGAACTGACCGGCAAGCCGCTGCGAGCCCCGGAAGACCCTAGCCGCGATGCCTATTGGCAGGTGCACGACCCGGCGTATTACGCCCACAAGGCCGAGCAGGAAGCCCAGGCCGCCGAGCGAGCACAGGCCGCCCAGGCACAGGCCGAACAGCAGCAGCGTGCCAAAGCCGACAAGCAGCATGCGCGCGCCCAGCGCCAACAGCAAAAACAGCAGCGTAAGGAGGAAGCGCGCCAGGCCAGGCAGCGTGCCGAGCAAGCCCAGGAGCACGCACGTGCAGAGCAGCAGCGCCAGGAGCAGGCTCGCGCCGAACAGGCGCGTCGTGAGCACGCCCGCCGACAGCAGGAGCAGGCCCGGGCAGAACAGGCACGCCGCGAGCGTTACCAGCGCGCGACCAATCCTCCCCCGCCACCCGACCGTACCACCCGGGCACTGGCCGTGCTGGGGCTGACGCCCGGCGCCAGCAAGACAGAGGTGCGCAAGGCCTATCGACGCATGGCGCAGCTGCATCACCCCGACCGCTTCTATTCGGAAAGTGAACATCAGGTGGCGCTGGCCTCGGCACGTTTTCAGCGCATCAAAAACGCGTATGATTATCTGATGCAAACTTACTAAGCGTCACGGGGCAGCGACGTATGCTACCCGCCATGCTGAAACCACGACCTTCCACTGTGTCCATTGTGACGAGACTAACGCCGGATTATGCGCGACCTTTATCAACGCCTGAGTCTGCCCCCCAATGCCAATGAGCAGCAGATCGACACCGCCGTGGCGCGCTGCCCCAACAGCGCCCTGCGCCAGGACGCCACCTCGGTGCTGACGGTACCCCCGCACCGTGAAACCTACGATGCGCTGCACGGTACCTTGAGCGACATCGGCCGCCTGCGCGCGCGCCTTGGATTGACCCACGGAGCACACTGGCAAGGTGACGTGGCCAATGACTTCTCGCTGCCCCCTGACCACGCCATTTCACGCCATGACGAACTGGTCGACCGAGTCAGCCACGCCGTCTCGCTATATAACCGCTGGCGAGGGCTGCGCGGCCCCTGGCTACTGGTCACGCTGTTTGCGCTGGGCACAGGCTTGGGGCTGGCCATTGGCATTGCCCTAAGTCTGGGGCTTGGGCTGGGATTGAGATAGCGGCGGCGCAGTCGTTGAGCCTTCAGGGCGCTGCCGCTCGTCACGGCGGATTTCGGCCTCGGTGGGCCTGGGCGCAGGCCTGGGTGGTTCAGGGGCATGCTGGGGCGAATCGACGTCGCCCTGCTGGCGATGCTGCAGCGTCATGTCGGTGCCATGGGGCTCGTCGCCACGGGCCTCGGAGCGTGCCTCCATACGCACGCTGAGCCGCGGTACACCCAAGTCGATTTCCTGGGCTTCCATGCGCTGCTTCAGCAGCAGATTGAAGGCCCGTGACACGTCCCACTGCATTTCGGGGGCGGTACGAAAGCGCATCCGTAATATCGGGCAGCCATCTTCGAAGGCCTGTACCCCCTGCATCTCCAGCGGCGACCAGATGTAGTGACGCATCATCGGGTCCTTGCGCAATTCCTGAGCCGTTTCCTGCATCAGCGTGATGGCGTCATCGATTTTCATGTCATAAGGAATGCGAATCCGCATCAAGGCAATACCGAACTGGCGCGACATGTTGTGGATCGATTCGATACGACTGAAGGTGATGATGTGCAGCACGCCGTCCAGGTCACGCAGCCTGACCGTCCGCAACGTCAGCCCTTCGACGGTGCCCATGTGCGTATTGATGGTGACGAAGTCATCCACCGCCAGGGAGTCCTCGATGAGGATGAAGATGCCGGTGATCAAATCCTGCACCAGGGTTTGCGCGCCAAACCCCACCGCCAGGCCGATCACACCGGCACCGGCCAGCAGCGGCGTGACGTTGACCCCAAGGTTGGCCAAGCCAGCAATCACCGCAATGATCAGGATGGTGACAAAAATCACGTTACGGATCATCGGCGTGATGGTTTGCGCGCGGGCCTGGTTGACGCGCCGCCCCCGTGAACGCGCGGAGGAAGTCAGCGCCCGCTGAATGGCGGTATCGGCAAAAATCCACACCAGCCATGCCAACAGCACGGTGGCCCCCAGGCTGACCAGCGCCTGGCCAATACGCGCACTGGCCACGGCCTGCTGGCCAAGCCCAAACAGCGAGCCTCCCCATACCTGCATGGAAAGCTCGGCAAAAATCATCCAGGCGCTCAGGTGCGCCAGTACGAAGCCAAACCGCTCGAGTCGCTTGCGATATTGGCTAAAGCGACGGCGATGGCGTCGCTTGCCCAAGCGCTCTTCCTGGCGACGCAGCAGCCCGGTAATCACCAGGGTCAGCACCAGCAGACTGGCGGAAATGATCGAGCGTGCCAGCGCCGTGCCCACATCCCCGACGGTAATGAAAATGGCCAGCAGCGAGCCGCCCACCATCAGCAGGGCAGGAATGTGCCATAGTCCACCCAGCGCACGGATCATTTCCACGGCCGTACTGGCATCGCGGCGCTGCTTGTAAGGCCGGTTACAGATGAGATGACGAATGGGGCGCTGGAATTTGAAGATGAAACGCGCCGACAGCAGCGCCGCCAGCATGTTGGCCAGCACGGACACCAGCCCCGACAGATCGGTCCCCAGCAGCTCCATCAGGCGGGTAGAGTTGACGGCGTCGCCCAAGGCAATCAGCGCGCCGATGACGAACAGCCCCCGCAACGCCTTGTGCTGTAATACTTGCACGGCGGTAAAACGATGCCCGCGACTGAAGAACGCTATCACCGTTTCGAACACCACCGACAGCGCTCGACCACACAGGCAGATATAGGCCACCACCAGCACCAGGGCGCGGCCGGGGCTGTAAGGCAGCAGCTGGCCGACTCCTAGTGTAATGACGAAAGCCAGCGCCCAGGGCAGCATGCGCCGCAAGAAGTGGACCGCCAACAGCCAGGCCTTGGGGTCCCGGGGCAGGTCCAGCGGCCAATGATGCCGCTTGGCCACGACGCGACCAAAGGCAATCATCGCCACCAGCAGGCCACTCCAGATAACGGCCAGCAGGGTACCTTCTGCCACGGCTCGGACAGCATCCCGCTGCTCGGCCCCGGCATTCAGAGCACGCAGATCCTCGACGCCCTGGACCAGTTGCCGTGACCACTCGTCGATGGGCGAATCCCCGGCCTGGGCCTGTTCACCGATGTCGGAAAGCGTATCAGCCAGGGCGCCCAGCAGCCCTTGGCGCACCACGCCGTCGTCTTCCACGGCCTCGGTACTCAGCTGCAGCTCACGCAGCGAGTCCAGCAGCGCACGGCGCTGATCCTCGCTTTCGAGCATGCCAATGACGTCGCTCAAGGAGCGCTGGAAATTTTCGCTGGTGACGTCCGGCTGCTCTTGGCTGCCACTACTGCCCCCCAACGTGGGAAGCGAGACGCTCTGGGCGTGTGCGGTGACGCTGATCATCAGGCTGAGTAGCGCCCCTAGAACGATGCTAATTATCCACTGCTGTCGCACGCATGACTCCCGTGGAAAGTGACTGTTGAATCGTGGCTCTTCTCTTACTCAGCCTAAGCGTGTGATTATGATAGGCTAAACGCACTAACGTTCACCTCCAGGATATCGAGATGACGCTGCAGGCTCCTCCCCAACGCTTGAACCCGGACGGCCAGACTCGACGCGTGGGCGTCGAAATCGAGTTTGCCGGGCTCCCCCCTCGCGAGACGGCCGAGGTGGTGCAGGCACTGTTTGGTGGTGAGCTTAACGTGGTCAGCCCCCATCGGCTACAGGTGGCCGACACACGCTGGGGAGCGTTCGAGATCGAACTGGATACTCAATACGCCCATCCAGACCAGACGTTGTTGGACGCACAGCAGGACAATGACAGCGAGTGGGCCCGCCAACAGCATCAGCGGCGGCTGGAATTCCACCAAAAGACCCGTGAACTGATCGGTGACATGGTGACCGGGCTGGTGCCCACCGAAATCGTCTGCCCTCCCATCCCTTGGGAAGAGCTCGAAGCGTTGGACACTCTGTTCGACACCTTGCGGGAAAAAGGCGCCAAGGGCACCGATGCCAGCCTGCTGTACGGTTTCGGCCTGCACCTGAACCCGGAAATCGAGCGTAACGAGGTCGATTATCTGCTCGCCATGCTGCGCGCCTACCTGCTGCTGGCCAGCTGGCTACGTCAGGAAATCAAGGTGGACATTACCCGAGAGGTGCTGCCACACGCCAACCCGTTCCCCAAGGAGTACGCCCGCAAGGTGCTGGACCTGCGTTACCAGCCGGATCTCGACACCTTCATCGACGACTACCTGGCCGATAACCCTACCCGCAACCGCGAGCTGGACCTGCTGCCGCTGTTCGCCCACCTGCGCCCGGAACACCCTCACGAGCTGCTGCACGGCCAGTTGACCAAGCCACGGCCCACTTTTCATTACCGGCTGCCCAATGCGCAGCTGTCGCAGCCGGGCTGGGGCAGCGTGATGGAGTGGAACCGCTGGGTGGAGGTAGAGAAGCTGGCCCACGACCAGGACATCCTTCACGCCCGCTGCCAGGAGTACATGGCCGAACAGAACCAACCCTGGTGGCGGCGCCTCAAGCGCAGACTGTTTGGCCATGCCTAGACCTCTAATCGGCATCACGACCTCGGATTACAAAAGCCAGCTTGCCTGGTGCTTCGACTGGTTTGCCGTCTGGCGACACGGCGGCAGGCCGCTACGCCTTTCTCCTTCTCGCCCGTTGCCGGAGCACCTGGACGGCCTGATCATTGGCGGCGGAGACGACATTCAAGCCCACCTGTACGGCGGTGAAGTGCAGCTGGACGTACGCCTGGACCCAGCCCGTGACGAGCTGGAACTCCACCTGCTGAAGCGTTTCATTCCTCGCCATACGCCAGTGCTGGGCATCTGCCGAGGTGCGCAGCTGATCAACGTGCATCTGGGCGGCAGCCTGGACCCCGACATTTACACCACCCACGAAGGCTTGAAGCGGCGCCGCACGGTACTGCCCCGCAAAACCGTCGACATCGTGGGCGACAGCCAGCTCTATCGTTTGTTGGGGGCAACCTGGTGTCGTGTGAACAGCCTTCATCATCAGGCGGTCAACCGGGCAGGCAAGGGCATTCGGATCGTGGCGCGTGACCGCGATGGGCTGGTGCAGGGCATCGAGTCCACGGACCATGCGTTCTTGATAGGCGTTCAATGGCACCCGGAGTGGCTGATCTTCAACCGCCCCCAGCAGCGTTTGATACGTGCGCTGGTGGAGGCGGCCAAGGCGTCCCGCTAGCCTTTCAGCGCAGCCAGCGCCGTGTCGTAATCAGGCTCGTTCTTCAACTCGCTGACCAGCTCGCTGTGCAGCACCCGATCCTCGGCATCCAGCACCACCACGGCACGGGCGCAGAGCCCTTCCATGTTGCTGTTGCATAGCGCCACGCCCCAGTCCTGCTGAAATTCGCGGTGGCGGAACGTCGAGAGCGTCTCCACGTTGTCCAGCCCTTCGGCACCGCAAAAACGCTTGGCCGCAAACGGCAAGTCGGCAGACACCACCAGCACCACGGTGTTGTCCAGCGACGAGGCCAGCTCATTGAAGCGTCGCGTCGACGTTGCACAGGTAGGCGTATCGACGCTAGGGATGATGTTCAGCACCTTGCGCTTGCCTGCATAGGTCGCCAGGGTAACGTCTTCCAGGCTGCCGTTGGTGAGCGTCATGGCCGGTGCATCCTGCCCCACCGCCGGTAAGGTTCCCGCCACATCCATGGGTTGACCTGCCCGCGTAATCTGTTGCATATCAAGCTCCTAATGTATGGTAAAAGGGGAATGACGATCAGTGGTCCAGCTTACCGTGGAACTCCCTGATTCGGCTATCCCTCATCCATCGCGACACGCTAGCGAGAACACCATGGCCTCTGTAGTCATTATCAAAACCGGCGACGCCTTCCCCGAAGTGGTGGATCAGCACGGGGATTTCGAACAGCTGTTCATCGACCAGGTGCAGGACGCCCTGCCCGACCACCTGACCTTGGACGTATGGGATGCACGCCTCACCAGCCAGCCGCCGGAGGATATCGTGGCAGCCATCATTACCGGCTCCCACAGCATGGTCAGTGAGCAGCTCCCCTGGAGCGAGGCGCTGAAGCCCTGGTTACAGCAGGCACTGGCGGACGACCTGCCGCTGCTGGGCGTATGCTACGGCCACCAGCTGATGGCCGCTGCGTTTGGCGGTGTGAGTGATTACCACCCGGCGGGGCGTGAATCCGGCACACGCAGCGTACGCCTGACCCAGGCAGGCCGCCAGGATCCGCTGTTCGGGCAACTCCCGGAGTGTTTCGTGGCCCACTTGACCCATGCCCAGGCGGTCATGCAGCTTCCCCCCGGCACCAGCATCCTGGCGCACAACTGCCACGATGCCCACCAGGCGCTGCGCTATGGGCCACGCCAGTGGAGCGTCCAATTCCATCCCGAGTTTTCACCGCCGGTGATGCGCGCTTATATCGAACGCCAGCGCGCTGCCTTGCGCGACCAGGGTGAAGACCCGGATCAACTGCTGCAAGACGTCGCGGAGACCCCCGACGCCACGCGCCTGCTGACCCGGTTCATCGCGATGCTGTAGTGCGCGTTTGCGATGCTGTAGCGCGCTTTTGGTCGCGCCGCGATGCCAGTCGGTCGGCCAGGCGGGTTGGCTCTGGCAGCTTGGTCTTGCCCAGGCAGCGCATGACCCAGTCCAGCGAAGTCGCCAGCGACAGTCGATGCCCCGGAGACACGAACACTGGCTTGACCTGAGCACGGGAGCGCAGCACGGCACCGATCACTTCCTGCCCGGCCATGAGCGGCACCCAATCGCCTCGGGCCTCTCCCACGTCGGCATGGCGCCCAGTGAGTCGCGACTTGGCAATCCCGATGGTCGGCAGGTCCAGCCACAGCCCCAAATGCGCTGCCACGCCCAGCCGCCGAGGGTGGGCGATGCCCTGCCCATCCACCATGACCAGCTGCGGGCGTGTTTTCAACTGGGCAAAGGCTCCCAGCGCCGCCGGAATTTCCCGGAACGACAGCAGGCCCGGGATGTAGGGCATGCGCGTGGGTTCCCGGTGAACCACCTGCTCCACCACAGTCAGCTGCGGCGCCTGCTCCGGCGACCACGCCAGCACGACCACCGCCGCCCGGGTAATGCTTCCTTCTTCTTCGAAACCGATGTCGACCCCCGCGATGTGCGTCACGGGGTCGATACGGTCGTCGGCTTCCAATTGCTTGGCAAGCTGGGACTGGAGTGCAATGGCCTGCTTGGGAGTCAGGTTCCAATCGTGTAATGCGGCGTCCATGCGGCCTCCTTGCGGGTGGCTCGAGGTTGGCGCCCAGCAGACGCTGAGCCACCAGGATGACTTTCAGGATAGCCAAAAAAGGTTCTTCGCAGATCAGCGTGAAACAGGCAGGGCTTGAGGCAAAGACAGGGTAGAGAAACGGCGGTAAATCCGAGTAAGCTGATATTCGCCAAAACGTCAGCCTACGGACACCGATGAGGCGCCGTGCAACCTCGATGCCGAGCTGGGTGTGCCCAGCATGAGTGAGATGAACGACGTCAGGTTGCTGACATGGCCAGCGCTAACACGAAAATTGAGAGAAGTGGGTGTCGTTACTGTGAGCGACACCCATAACCCGACAGACTGCTAGATGTACGCTTTCGGGCAGTGCAAACCGACGGGCCATCATGGATGCAAGTCATCGAACTGGTGCCACTCGGTTGACAAACTATAGGTGGATAGGACTCACGAGAGGAGCCTGTAGCTGTCGGTCACCTTCTGGTACTGGCTAGGCGAGGCGCCGATATGGCGACGGAAGAAGCGTGTGAAGTGCCCCTGCTCGGAGAAGCCTAGTGATTCGGACAGGTTCCCCAGGGTGCCAGTGCGACTGTCGGACAGACAGCGAAACGCCATCTGCATCTTGCCGATATTGGCGAGCATCTGAGGTGTCATACCGGTGTTCTTTTTAAACAAGGTAAAGAAGTGCGCCCGGGACAACCCACACAGACGGGCGATGCCCTCTATGTCCAATTCCCCTTGCGGATGGTCGAGGATAAACCGGCTTGCCTGGCGGATACGCGCATCGTAGAAGTCGCTGGCGACACCGACACGCAGCCTGGATAAGTGGTGCCAGTCGGAATACTTCTCGGTGATCCCGATCAGCAAATCAAAGAGCAGCTCTTCCAGTCTGTCCTGAGGCACCAGTCCGAAGGAGAACATGGCGGCGATCAGCAAGTCAGCATGATGCCGCATGCGGGGTGTGAGTTCGACGCAGGGGCTGGAGAAGAAGTCTGGCCGACCACTCAACACCAGACCACTCTGCTGGGCCGCAAGCCAGCTCGGCTCGATGTAGAGGGCCAGGATCAGTGTATCGGCGGCACCACTCTGGTGATCGTAGAAGTGCGGCTCCCAGGCATTGATAAGGACCGCCGTCCTGTCGGTCAGTGGCAGCCGGCGATCGCGCACAGAGAAGTAGGTATCCTCCCCGGAGACCTTTAACAGTACATGGCATTCGGAGTGGGCGTGGGGCACCAGCGACTCGTCCATGTCCAGCAGGGCCACGCGACCAAACCCGCCATGCAAGATGCGGTGGGCACTCGACATGACATCCTCGTCAATAGAAGTGTAAGGTATGTTGGTACAGGTCAGCGTACTATCTCTTACCCCGGGCACCGGCCACAGCCAGACCAAAGTCGCATGGTGAGTCTCTCAGCCGCCACTATGCCTTGCCCAGGCAAGATCCTCTGGCCGGTCCACATCCCGCACGACACCCGGATCCTGAACCTCGATCTCGATACAGGCATCCCGATGCCGCCGTACCACGCTGCGAGCTCCCTCGTCGTCGGTCAGCTGCTCGAGCGAGCCCCAGAAACACCGGCCGAACAGCACCGGGTGCCCCCCCTGCCCCCGATAGAAGGGCCGCACGATCGCCCGGTCACTAGCTCTTGAGCACAATAGTGCAAAGGTGGCCTCGCTCAACCAAGGCATATCTCCCAGCATCACCGCCACTGCCGCAGCCTGACTCTCGTCCCTAAGTATGCGGATACCGGCGGCGAGGCTAGCTCCCATGCCCTGTTCTGCCGTCTCGGCAACAATGGTGCCAATATCCTTGGCAATGCCCAGATCGGCGGGATCATCCTCGATGCCCACCACTACCCGAATCTCGCCGAAATGAGGCCGGAGGGTCGCCAGCGTGGCGGCCAGCAGCGGCCCACGCTGTGGTAGGTGCGCCAGGCGCTTATCGCAGCCGAAGCGGCGCGCCCGACCGGCCGCCAATACCAGGGCAGCGACGGTGTCAGAGGGCATCGCGGGCTTTCCCGTGGTAGACCCGTACGATATCGGCTACCACGGCCAAGGCGATCTCGGCTGGGGTCTTGCTGCCGAGATCGAGGCCGATCGGCATCTGGATGCGATCGACATCGGCCTGGGACAGTCCCCCGGAACGCAGAAGTCGTGTGGCGCGGGCATCCGAGGTCCGGCGCGAGCCCATCACGCCGATATAGAAGGCCTCGGTACGCACTGCCTCGATCATGGCCAGATCATCGATGCGCGGATCATGGGTCAAGGCCACCACCGCGGTTGCCGCATGGCAGCCCCCGGCGGCGATGAAGACTGACGGCAACTGCGGCACCACCGTCACCCCGTCGACACTGAACCCTTCGCACATCTCCGGACGAGGGTCACAGACGATCACTTCGTGGCCCAACGCCTGGGCGAAGCGAGCACAGGCTTCGGCCACCGGCGAGAGGCCGGCGAGCAGAAGGCGCAGCACGGGACCGATACGGATGTCGACGGACGCGGGACAGCGCACCACGCATGGCCCCTCGGCAACGTCATCCTCGCGAGCCTGAAAGGAGCCGGCTTCGACATCGACACACCGTACCAGGCGGCACTGCCCCTGCAAGGCCTGGTACAGCACCTCAAGGTGCACCAGCCAGGCGGCGTCGGGGGCACGGTGCTCGATCAATACTTCGAGCACGCCGCCACAGGGCAGGGCGAGACGCCGGCTCTCCTCACGACTTTCACCGTAGCGACGCAAGGTCACCATTCGGTCGAAGTCGCCAACGGTGAGTTCCTCGAGAAAGGCTTCTTCGACACAGCCACCGGATAGCGAGCCAACATACTGACCGTCGCGACGCGCCACCAGCATGGCGCCGGGACCACGGGGCGCCGAGCCATAGGTCGACAGCACGGTGCACAACCAGATGGGGTGGCCGTCGCGGCCCCAGGCCAGCGCCTGGGTGATTACCTGATGATCGAGGTCACGCATCGCTCCACCCTCTCATGGCCACCGATGGTGCAGCCGCGTTCAATCGGCCACTTTGGTCGTCTCGGTGTCGGGATCCAGCGTCTTCTCACCCAGCAGCAGGGAGGCCGCGATACCGCAGACCAGTGCCCAGAAAGGAGCGCTGATCCCCAGCAGGCTGATGTTGCTCATCGCCACCACTAGCGCCACGAAGGCACCGATCTGGTGGCCACGATGGCGGGAGAAGGCATGCTGGAAGGCTGCCAACAGCACGCCGATCATTGCCAGACCGGCCACGCTGCCGATCAGGGCGCTGGGCAACGCCAGGATGAAGGGCACCGCTGCACCGGCAAAGAGCCCGAAGGCACAGAACAGCACGCCATTCACCAGGGTGGCACCATAGCGGGTGCTCTTGTCGTCGCCTGCCTGCTCGGAGGAGCAGATGGCGGTCATCGGCCCGGCGATGTTGGCGTTGTGGCCGCCGAGGAGGCCAGCGAGCATGCCACCGATGCCGCTGATGATGGTCATGGCATTGACCGGGGGGCGGTACTCCTCGGCCAGCAGCACCCCGGTGGCCTGGGCATTCTCGGCCCCGATCACCAGTGCCGCCAGCGGCACGGAGATGGCCAGGAAGGCCCCCAGGGTGAAGCTCGGTACGGTGAACTGCGGTGCGACGAAGGCGATGTCCACCTCGGCGGGCTGAACGGCCCCCATGCCGAAGGCCACGATGAGCCCCACCAACGCGGCCACCAGTACCGGCGGCACCGTCTTGATGAAGCGTGAGCTGAGGAAGAAGGCCACCACTGCCGTGCCGGCGATCCAGGGTGCGGCCCCCACCGCGTTCACCGCACCGATGCCGAAGCGGATCAAGGCGCCGGCGATCATCGCCATAACGATCGGCATCGGTAGCCAACGCATGATACGCCCTACTACTCCGCTGACACCCAGCAGGAGAACGATAGCGCCGCTCATGATGAAGGCGCCGACCGCCTCGTTGAAGGGAATGGTCGACAGGGCGGCGATCATGATTGCCGCCCCCGGGATCGAGTAGGCCCCGGTGATCGGCATACGGTAGCGCAAGGCCATGATCAGACTGATCAGACCGCCCAGGAAATAGATGGCAAACAGCCAGGCCACGGTCTGGCCATTGGACAGATTGCCTGCCTCGGCGGCACTGATCACGATCAGCGCCGGCCCCGAGCAACCGAACAGTGCGGCGACGGTGCCTGCACTGATCGACTTGGCCGTGAAGACCCGGGGCAGGTCTTTGAGCAGCGGACGCTTGGCGTCCACTACCGCAGCTGGCGTGGGGCTGACCCCGTTATTGTCGTGCGCTTGCATGGTATCTCTCCGGGGGTTGTTGTTATGTCATTGGGGTACGGGTCATTCACCGGTGAAGACGGCTCGACGTTTGCCATGGAAGGCCTCGACACCCTCGCGGAAGTCGCTGGAGGTTCGCAGCCGGCTGTAGCAGTGGCCTTCCATTTCGATGGCCACCGACAGCGGAGCATCCTCGTTGTCGTTGATCAGGCGCTTGGCGGTGCGCTGAGCGAGCGGTGAAAAGCCGCGCAGTTCGTCTACCAAGGCCTGGGTAGCGCTCTCCAGCTGGTCATCGGGCACGCACTCGGTAGCGATACCCCACGCCAGCGCCTGGGCACCGCCGATGCGCTTGGCACGCATCACCATGTGCTTGGTCCTGGCGATCCCGATGATCTTCTGCAGGCGAGCAGAGCCTCCGGACCCCGGAATTTGCCCCAATTTCTGCTCCGGCAGGGCATAGAGGGTCGTCTCGGAGGCGATGCGGAAATCGCAGGCCAATGACAGCTCGAAGCCGACGCCGAAGGTGTAGCCACGGTTGGCAGCGATCACCGGCTTCGAGCAGCGCGCCGGGGCGGCCACGTTGTCGGCGAGTTTCGAGACATGTTCGGGTGAGGCCTCGAGGAACCCCTTGATGTCGCCACCACTGGAGAAATGTTCGCCCTCGGCGCGCAGCACGATGACGCGCACGTCGTCATGGGCATCCAGTGCCTCGAACATGCGACGCAGCTCGTCGCGCTGAGGCATCGAGATCACGTTGAGCGGTGGACGGGCGAGGATGATGTCGGCGCGTTCGGCCTCGGCATCGACCTGGACCCTGAAGCCGTCGAAGTCGCTGCCCAGAGTGGTATTCACGTTGGCGGTAGTCATGTCTTGGTTCCTTTATCGGCTCGGTTGTTCGGTTGTCAGTGAGGTCGTGTGCTGGGGCTGTCCTGCTCGCGCAGCACGCGGCGCAGGATCTTGCCCACGGGGGACTTGGGAATTTCGTCGACGAAGACGTAGCGCCGCGGGCGTTTGAAGCGGGCCAGGCCGGAGTCGACGCAGTGCCGGTCGAGTTCGCCCTCGTCGATGGCCTGTCGGGCCTTGATGAAGGCGGTGACCACCTCGCCCCACTGTACGTCGGCCAGCCCCACCACCACGACCTCTTCCACCTGGGGATGTACCGAAAGCACATTCTCGATCTCCACCGGGCTGACGTTCTCGCCACCGGTGATGATCAGGTCGTCGACCCGGCCGGTGACGAATAGGTCGCCGTCGGCGTCGAAATAGCCGGTATCGCTGGTGAAATACCAGCCCTCCTTGAGCGCCTTGCGGTCGGCATCGGGTCGGTGCCAGTAGCCCTGGAAGGCCTCGTCGCCGGCCATGTCGGCGATGATCTCGCCCTCCTCCCCCACGCCCAGGATCTCGTCCGGCGACTCGGCGCCCACCCTGACCACCCGGATGCGTTGGTTGAGCGCAGGCCGACCCGATGAGCCAGGCTTGTCACTGGCTCGTTGGTCGATGGTGAAGGTATAGATCTCGGAGCTGCCGTAGTGGTTGACGAACAGGCTGGGCTGGAAGGTCTCCTGAACCCGGGCCATCAGCCCCGCACTCATCGGCGCGCCGGCGAAGCCCAGCTTGTCGACGCCGGCTACCCGTGACGGTGAGAACTCGGGGTGCTCAATGAGCATGTGGTAGAGGGTCGGCACCAGATAGAGGTTGGTGACGCCCTCACGCTCAATGGCGTCCAGCGTCGCCGCGGGATCGAACTTCGGCATGCAGACGAAGTGGCCGTCGATCAGTGCCATCGACAGCAGCGAGCGCACGCCCATGGTGTGATAGAGCGGCATCACGCCGAGGGTGCACTCGTCGTGGCGATAGAGGTTCTGTGCCACATGGGCCAGCGCTGCGGTACGCTCGGCGCGATGCAGGCGTGGCACACCCTTGGGCTTGCCGCTGGTCCCCGAAGTGTAGAGCATCAACGAGACATCCTCGGCATCGGCACGCAATACCAGCTCACCGTCTACACCTAGCAGGGCGTCGAAGTCATGGGCACCGATGTCCTCGACCCCTCCGGCAGTGATGCGTGGTAGCCGCTGTGCCTCGGGACAGCCGTTCACCGCTTCGGCCACCGAAGCGTCATAGGCGAGCGCCTTGACCTCGGCATCCTCGATGCAGTAACTCAGATCCCGGGCTGTGGATCGCCAGTTGAGGGGGGTGACCACGATCCCGGCGAATTGGCAGGCCCAGTGCAGGGTCGCCATCTGCCAGCGGTTCTGCATCACCACCAGCAAACGGTCCCCCTTGGCTAGGCCCATCGCTTCGAGGCTCCTGGCCACGCTCTGGATATCGGCGAACCATTCGGCATAGGTCTTGCGTAGCTCGCCATCGGAAATGGCGATCGCCCGGGGGCGACGTTCCACCGAGGCAAGAAAACTGCGACCAAGATCAAACATCGTTGTTCTCCTGTTGTTGACTGTAAGCCACGGTCGCCTCGCGGCGCGTCCGGGCCACGTCAAGTACCGCCTGAACCATGCCGGTATAGCCGGTGCAACGGCATAGATGACCCGACAGCATGTCGCGTACCTGGGCCTCGCTGGGGTCGGCCACACGGTCCAGGAACTCCTCGCAGGACATCAGAATGCCTGCGGTGCAGAAGCCGCACTGCAGGGCGTGATGACGCCGGAAAGCCTGTTGCAGATCGGAAAGGCCCACCTCTCCTGCCAGCGACTCGACGGTGTCGAGCCGCCGACCCTCGGCCTGTACCGCGAGCATCAGGCAGCTACGGCTGGCACGACCGTCGACGCGCACCGTGCAGGCACCGCACACGCCATGCTCACAGCCCACGTGCGTGCCGGTGGCCCCCAGCTCGTGGCGCAGGAAGTCACACAGTTGGGTGCGGGGCTCGGCGTAGCCGCTGCGCTCGCGGCCATTGAGGGTCAGGGTCACGCGAATGCGCTGGTCAGCCCTAGCGTGCATGGGCGTTCTCCTCGTCACTTGGCCCGCCGGCGATCAACTCCCGGCCGAGCTCGCGGATCAACTGGCGGCGATAGGCCGCCGTGGCATGGGCATCGTCCTCGGCGCCCAAGGACCAGGCGAGGGCGTTGAGGGCCTCGCTCGGGTCATCGTGGCGGGCGAGCTCGCGACTCACTGGACGGTCGGCGACGCCACCCACGCCGAGGGTGACGCGGTTGCTGTCGATCACCGCCGCCAGCGCGACAATGGCGAAGTCACCGTGGCGCATGGCCACTTCGTGGAAGCGGTACTCCGCGCCCGGCCTCGCCAGGGGAAAGCGCACTTCGGTGATCAGCTCATCGGGGTGGCGATCGGTGGTCAGTACGCCCCGGAAGAAGTCGCGTGCCACCACCCGCCGCACCTTGCCGCGCCGGTTCTCGAGCACCACCTCACCTCCAAGGGTGGCCAGACACAGCGGTAGCTCGGCGCTGGGATCGGCATGCGCGATCGAACCGCATACCGTGCCGCGGTTACGGGTCTGCCAATGGCCGATCCAGGGCATCGCCAGGGCCAGCAACGGAACCGCCTCGGCGAGACCGGGAGACTGCAGCAATTCCGCTTGGGTCACCCCGGCACCCACCGCTAGGTGATCGTCACGCCGCTCGATGTAGTGCAGATCCTCGATACCCGCGATATCGACCAGGTGCTTGGGCTGGGCCAGGCGCATGTTGAGCACCGCCATCAGCGACTGCCCACCCGCGATCAGTCGCGCCTCATCCCCATGTTCGTGAAGCAACTCACAGGCCTCGCGACGGCTGCTCGGCCGCCAGTAATCGAATGCAGCAGGTTTCATGAGCGACCTCCCCGGCCGGCGAACAGGCCCTTGAGGCGCTGCCACAGCGACAGCCGTGGTGCGGCGCCGCCCATGCGCTGGGCCAGGCGCGCAAAAATCTGGCCGATGATCATCCGCGAGGCGCTTTGCAGCATGCGCCCGCCCACCGAGGCGACCTTGCCGCCCACGGCGGCGTCGTAGTCGTAGTCGAGTCGCGTCTGGCCGCCCTCGACCTCGGTCAGCCGAATTTGCGCACTGCCCTCCGCCGAGCCCATGGCACTGGTGCCGGCCCCGGAGAGCCGCAGACCGTGCGGGGGGGCGAGGTCGGAGAGTGCCACCTGCGCATCGAAGCGCGCGCGGATCATCCCCACGCCGACGGTGACATCGGCTCGGTAGGAGTTCTCGCCGGTAAGCTCCAGGGCATGGCAGCCAGGGATGATCGCCTGCAGGGTCTCGGGATCGAGCAGGGTATCGAAGACCGCCTGGGGGCTGCCCGGCAGCGTCACCGAGTCGCTGGCAGTGAGCCGCGAGCCGCCACCTGCTGCGGGAGCCGTCTGATCCTCGCCCACTCCTTGGGGCCGCGCAGGTTCCTCGATGCCGATCAGCGTGCGCACCTTGGACGGCGTCAGCGGCAACTCGATGTCCGCGATGCCCAAGGCGTCGGCCACGGCATTGGCGATGCACACCGGGGTACTCATGTTGTTGCCCTCACCCACTCCCTTGGCACCCAGCGGGGTGAACGGCGACGGCGTCTCCCTGTGCAGGATCAGTGGTTCAGGCACCTCGACGCTGGTCGGTACCAGATAGTCGGCGAAGGTGCCGGACTGGAAGCTGCCATCGTCGCCATAGGTAAATTCCTCCATCAGTGCCGCACCGAGCCCCTGGGCGAAGGCCCCGCGCACCTGGCCATCGACTAGGTCCGGGTTGAGCAGGCGGCCGGCATCATGAAGGGTGACATAGCGGTCGAGTCTCACCTGGCCGGTGATGCGGTCGACCTCCACCCCGCAGTAGTCGAAGATGAAGCCGTAGCAAAGCGAGCTGTTGATCAGATCGTTGTCGTCCGGCGCCTCAAGTTGTGGCGGTGACCAGAAGGCCGTCTCGCGCAGGCCGCCCGGCTCGCCCTCGGGCAGTGTGCCCGGCGCCCAGTGGGTGGCGCCGGCCAGGCGACCAAAGGGCATCGACAGCTCACTGTCGTCCACTATCACCTGCCCCTCGGCGAAGCGGATGCGAGTGGCCTCCACCTGCCACTGAGCGGCGGCGATACCGGCCAGGCGATCGCGCACCTTCACCGCCGCCTGGTAGACCGCCCCAGCCACGGCGCCTGAGAAGCGGCTGGAGTAGTTGCCCGAGGCGATCGACCAAGCGTCCTTACCGGTATCGAGCTCGACATTGACGCTGATCGACTCAAGCGGCACCCCGAGCACCTCGGCGATCACCTGGGCGACCACGGTGCGGTGCCCCTGCCCCTGGGGCGTGGAGGAGACATGGGCGCTGACATCCCCCAAGGGGCCGACGCTGATCGTGGCGGTGCTCACCGCCCCGTTCTTGGGACCAGCCTTACGCCGCTCCTCGGGCATCATGGCGGTGGTGATATAGCCCATGTTGGAGATCGAGGGTTCCACCGCCACGGTGTAGCCGATGCCGTAGAGCCGTCCCTCTCGGCGGGCTGTCTCTCGATGCGCCAGCAGTTCCTCCAACCCACCTTCGTGAATGCCCTGTTCCACAGCGGCGGGATAGTCACCGGAGTCGAGCAATGCTCCGGCGGCGGCCCGATAGGGAAAGCTGCCGGACGGCACCAGGTTGCGACGGATCACCTCGAGAGGATCGAGGTCGAGTTCCACGGCGATGCGCTGCATCAACCGCTCGAGGGCGAAATAGATTTGAGGCCCGCCGAAGCCACGGTTGAGTCCGGTGGGCGTCTTGTTGGTCAGCGCGACGCGGTTGCGCACGACAAGATGCCGGATCGCATAAGCACCGGTCAGGTTGCCGTGCATGCGGTAGAAAGTGGCCGGTTCCGGCGCACGCAGGTAAGCGCCGCAGTCGTCGACCTGATCCCAGCGCAGGGCGGTGACACGCCCATCGCGGGTCACTGCAGCCTCTATCTCGGTCATCCGATTCGTAGCCGAGGAAGCCCCCTGCAGGTGCTCGAGGCGATCCTCCACCCACTTCACCGGGGCGCCGGCCTTGCGGGCGGCCAACCCCATCATCACCACATAGGGAAAGACCCCCTGCTTGATGCCGAAGCTGCCACCGGAATCCGGCGGGGTACGCAGCCGAAAACGGTTGCCGGGTATGTTGAGGGCACGAGCCATCACCGTATGCAGCGCATAGGGGCCCTGGAAGTTGGCCAGCACATCGTAGCTGGCACTGGCTGGGTCATATTCGGCGAGCACCACGTAGCACTCCATCGGCGTACAGGAGCTGCGCGGCACGCGCACCTTGAGCGCGACGCGATGCTCGGCCTCGGCGAAGGCCTGCTCGGGGTCGCCATAGCGAAAGTGGCGCTCGCTGACCACATTGCTGCCGACTGCCTCATGGAGCAGCGGGGCGTCGGCTGCGATGGCCGCCTCGGTATCCACCGCGACGGGCAGCGTCTGGTAGTCGACGCGGATGGCGTCGAGGGCGTCCTCGGCGAGGTAGCGACTCTCGGCCATCACCACGGCGAGCGGTTCGCCGACGTAGCGCACCTTGTCGACGGCCAGACACCAGTGCTCCATGGGCTGGCGCACGCCGACCGGAAAGGGCCGCGCCCAGCGCTTGACGTCCTCGCCGGTCAGGACGGCATGCACGCCAGGCATGGCCAGCGCCGGCGAGGCGTCCAGGCCGACCAGCCGGGCATGGGCATGGGGTGAACGCAGCACGGCGGCATGCAGGGTGCCTGGCGCCACCGCCAAGTCGTCTGCATAGCGGCCATGGCCTCGCAGCAAGGCGTCGTCCTCGATGCGTTGCTCTCGTCGGCCAATCCGGCCCGACTTGCCCTCCTGAATCGTTGGCTTAAAAGCGTTCATTGACTTCTCCAGGGTGGCCTTGTCGGAATCGGTTGCCATCTGAAAAGTGTATAGTTGGCTCGAAAGCTTTCATTTACCTCTCCACGATGGCCGTGTCGAAATCGGTTGCCATCTGGAGAGGAGTCTATGGAGCCGCCTAGCGCTCGTCCTTGCCCGGCGGGATGGAGTTTGGCCCGAGCATCGGATGATTTACCCGAGAGTCTGAATTGCGACCAAAGGATAAGGAGCTGTCGCCAGTGCAGACACACCATTTTCGAAACGCAGGAAGGCGGCCCTTGGGCCGCCTCAGACTGCTGACGAACCCACCTGTTTTGGTGGATTCGTTGCTTTTAGGGAAACGCTGCATAAATCCCGTCGGAGCTGCCTCATAGCCATCGACGAGGTAAAAAAAAATCCCCCCATGCCCTTGGCATGGGGGGATGGTAGCCAGGGCGACATCAGTCGCCCGGCAGGCGTTTACGCACGTTCGCGACGGCGAACCGGCGCATCGCCATCGTCACGACGACGGCGCGGTGCACGCTCGGGCGCACGGTCTTCGCTGATTTCCAGCGGGCGACCGGCCACACGGGCACGTGCCATCTTGGCCAGAATGGTAGACGGCAGGCCGCTGGGCAGCTCGACCACCGAGAAGGCGTTGCGAATATCGATGCGGCCAATACGGGCACCTTCGATACCGCCTTCATTGGCCAACGCGCCGACCAATTGACCAGGCTTGACGCCATCCTTATGGCCTACCGACACACGGTAGCGGGTCATGCCTTCGCTGGGCGCGCTGGAGCGCTCGCGACGAGCACCAGCTGGCTTGCCGGGCGCACCCTCACGCGGAGCACGCTCTTTGCGCGGTGCTTGCAGACGGCCAATCGGCGCTTCGTCAGCACGGGCCATGGCAGCAAAGGCACAGGCCAGCTCGACGGCGTCGTGACCTTCTTCCACCAGACGCTCGACCAGCGCGCGCTGCTCTTCGGCACCCTTGGTCAGGGCTGCCACGACGCGATGGTGGAATACTTCATCACGGTGCGCACGGATAGCGGCTTCGTCAGGCAGCGGCATTTCGGTCATTTTCTGACCCGTTGCCTGCTCCATCCAGCCTACCTTGCGGCCTTCACGGAAGCCCGCGAAGGTGATCGCGATACCGCTGCGGCCCGCACGGCCAGTACGACCGATACGGTGCGTATAGGCTTCGGCGTCCTGGGGAAGGTCGTAGTTCACCACGTGGGTGATACGCGGAACGTCCAGACCACGAGCGGCGACGTCGGTCGCGATCAGGACATCGACCTTGCCACGCTTCAAGCGGGTGATGGTGCGCTCACGCAGGCTCTGGTCCAGGTCACCCGACAGGCCAGCCGCGTTGACACCGCGCGCCGTCAGCTGCTCTACCAGCGTGGTACAGGCAGCACGTGTACGTACGAACACGATGGCCGCATCCACCGGCTCCACTTCCAGAATACGCGCCAGCGCTTCCAGCTTGGCACCACCGTCCACACGCACCAGGCGCTGTTCGATGTTTTCTCCCGTCGTGGTGCGCGATTCGATCGCCACCTTGACCGGGTTGACCAGATAGCGATTGACGATACGCTCGATTTCAGACGGCAGCGTGGCCGAGAAGAACACGCGCTGGGCATCTTTCGGGGTATCGGCAACCACGCGTTTTACGTCGTCGATAAAGCCCATGCGCAGCATTTCGTCGGCTTCGTCCAGCACCAGCGCAGACAAACCGTCCAGCTTCAGGCTGCCGCGATCCAGGTGGTCGATGATACGACCGGGCGTACCGACCACGACCTGAGCGCCGCGCTTCAAGGCGCCCAGCTGCTCACGGTACTCTTGACCACCACACAGGGTAGCCACTTCGAGCCCCTGCAGGTTTTGACCATACTTGCTAAAGGAAACCGCAACCTGCTGAGCCAGTTCGCGGGTAGGCGCCAGCACCAGTACCTGGGGCTCGCGACGCTGCATGTCGAGACGCGACAGCAGCGGCAGTGCAAAGGCAGCCGTTTTACCGGTACCCGTTTGTGCCTGACCCAGCATATCGCGGCCTTCCAGCAATGCTGGAATGGTCTGCGCCTGGATGGGCGAAGGAGTTTCGTAGCCCTGCGCTTCTACAGCAGACAGAACGGCAGGCAAAAGAGCCAGATCACCGAAGCTCGGCGAGGTGACAGAAATCGAGGTCATTAATCACACCTTGGTAGGCCGGTATCACCGGCAAAAAACATCGTAAGCGTCTCTGACTCTGTCATATGCCGCACATCACGGTGCGCAGCAAAAAACAAGGCTCCGCATAGCGGATATCGTCATCAGTGGAGTCGGAGACGCCGGTCGCACCTGGCATTCGGCTGGCAGTACCGCACGCTGCGGGCCAACCGCTGTGGCGACCTTACTGCGCCGATTTCACCCGTCTGGTGAAATGCTGGAGGCGCGCCATCTTCACAGCAATGAACATCCAGTCGAGGGGATGTTCCTGCAAACGTTTCGGCTTGGTGCCATGAGGCGACCGAATCAACGCTTGCCGTCGTGATGGAGGGGTCAACACATGCGAGGAGCGCGCATCCTACCACCCCACTGGTGAGCTGACCAGCTTTTTTACTTTAACCGATATCATCCTGAAACTTGCACTTGTTCACTATTGGTCTAACCTGAGAGGTGCCTCACGTTGTTCACGAACTTCAAGGAGTGATGCCTATGAACTGGGATCAGATCGAAGGCAAATGGACCGAAGTAAAAGGCAAGGCGCGTTCCAGCTGGGGCGAATTGACCGACGATGAGTTGACGCAAATCGGCGGCAAGAAAGACCAGCTCGTGGGCAAGCTTCAGCAGAAATACGGGCTGGCCCGTGAAGAAGCCGAGCGCCGTGCAGACGAGTGGGCCAACGGCCTCTGATCGTTTCGGCATTGGCGCTGTACAGGCAGGCCAATGCGTATCCATTTTCCAATAGATGCCTATTTGGCTGATTCAATAGCAACATGGAGAGAAGCTATGCGTAAATCACTACTGACAACGGCTATCGGCACGGTACTTCTGGGCAGCATGGCAATGGGCGCCCACGCACAGACCGAGCCACAGGGTATGTATTCAGCCGAAGACATTCTGGATGCTGATGTCTACTTCGCGGGCGGTTCCGGCGAAGAGATCGGTGAGGTGGAAAACATTCTCTTCGATGAGGAGATGCGCATTACTGCACTGGTCATAGAGAGCGGCTCTGTACTGGGGCTGGGCGGACGTGAAATCGTTGTCGGCACCGACCACTTCACGCTGGAAACCCACACCGAAGCGGATGGCGATACCGAGCACCGGATCATGCTCCAAGCCACGTCCGAAGAAGTGGAAGCCTTTCCTACTTACAACCACGACTGGTGGGAACAAACCAAGGCAGGCGCACGCGATGCCTGGGAAACCACGCGTGATGGCGCGCAAAGTGCCTGGCAGTCCGCCCGTGACGCCGTCAGCTCCGACTGATACGTTTGCTGTTTAGCGACACACAGGTACGCAATGGCCACCCAACCGGGTGGCCATTTTCATGGATGGCCGCATTGATTCAGCGACGGCGCACTCCTTGCCCCGGTAGACGTTCACGGTCATGGGGGCGCTGAAAGTCCAACGCTGGCCCGGCGGGGACGATACGGGTCGGGTTGATGGTGTCGTGACTGTAATAGTAGTGGCGCTTGATGTGGTCCAGGTTGACGGTGTCGGCAATGCCCGGCCACTGATAGAGCTCACGCACGTAGTTGGACAGGTTGGGATAATCCTCGATGCGTTTGAAATTGCACTTGAAGTGGCCATAGTAGACCGCGTCGAAACGCACCAGCGTGGTAAACAGACGAATATCGGCTTCGGTCAGCCATTCTCCCGCCAGGTAACGCTGCTCTCCCAGGCGCTTCTCCATGCGCTCCAGCGCGTCGAACAGCGCAGTGACATGCTTCTCGTACACCTTCTGCTCAGTGGCAAAGCCCGACTTGTAAACCCCGTTGTTGATGTGGTCGTACACATCGGCGTTGACCTCATCGATGACATCACGCAGGTCGGAGGGATAGAAATCCAGCGTATTGCCGGTCAGCTCGTCAAAGGCATGGTTGAAGATGCGCAGGAGTTCAGCCGACTCATTGTTGACGATGGCATTACGCTGCTTGTCCCACAGCACCGGCACCGTCACGCGCCCCGTGTACTGCGGGTCGGTCATGGTATAGAGCTGGTGGTGAAACTCGACGTGGTTGATCGGGTCGCCGCTGGAACCCTCGTCCTGGTGATAGGTCCAGCCCTTGTCCAGCATGAGCGGGCTGACATGGGAGACGCCGATCAAGGGCTCCAGGCCTTTCAGTTGACGCATGATCAACACGCGGTGCGCCCAGGGGCATGCCAGGGAGATATAAAGGTGGTAACGATCTGCCTCGGCAGGATAGCGTTGGGCCTCGCCCTCCAACACGCTTCCGCTGTCGGCAGGCTCCCCTACCCAATCACGCAGCTGTGCCGACTCACGGACAAACTCCCCACCGTGCTTTTTGGTGTCGTACCACTGATCGACCCACTCGCCGTTGACCAATAACCCCATGGTGCTTCTCCCGTTGCGAACGTGTGAAATAGCCTGTTTACAGGATACGCTCGCCGAGAGAGGGCTCAAGCGGATGTTTTACCGACTTTCATTCGAGGGAATCGAATGTTGGCTGCACGTCTCCTTGACGGACTGCCGCAACGCAGCGGCCATGGCATGAGCCGCAGGCCCTGCGCGGTCACGATCACGGAAGATAAGCTGCACCGGCACTTCCCGCACGGCTCCTGCACTCAGCGGCAGCGGCTTCAGCGCACCACTGGTCAGCTCTTCGAGGATACGCGTTTCGGGTATCCAGGCGAAGCCCAGCCCTCGCTTGAGCATGTCCAATGAGGTGCCCACATGGCTGACCGTCCAGCGCTGCTCAGCCTTTAGCCAGCCTGCATTGGTCGATTGGCGCAACGCCGAGTCACGCACCACCAGTTGGCGATGCTGGGCCAGGTCACGCAGATCCAACGCGCGCCCTAATTGATGCAGCGGGTGGCGTGGATGAGCGACCGCCACAAAGTGCACATTGACCAGCGGCTCACCAAGAAACCCTTGGGCCTCAATGGCCGTGACCACCAGGTCGGCACGCCCGTCATAAAGCATTTCGGTGCCGCCATTAAGCACACTCTCATGCAGCTGTACGCGCACCTGGGGATAGGTTTCCGAAAAGCGCTCCAGCGCCCTGGCCTGAGCCGCCGCAGGAAAGATTTGATCGATAGCGACGACGATTTCAGCCTCCAGGCCCGCTGCCAAGCGCGAGGCCACGTCCTCCAGCGACGCCGCACTCTCGATCAGCTGACGCGCACGGCGCAGCAACAGCTCACCGGCTTCCGTCAGCCGCACTTGCCGCCCCACGGGCTCCAGCACCTGGATACCCAGCTGCTCTTCCAATTTGTGTACCGCATGGTTGAGCGTAGAGGGGCTTTTATGGATCGCCTCTGCCGCCCTTGCAAAGCCACCGTGGTCGACCACGGCGGCAAGCATCTGCCACTGTGCAAGTGTTACCCGAGACATTTCGATTTCCTCGACGCTAAACAGCGAAACAAACCGCTTCACCTTCGAAAAAACAACCCATAGGATGCCAGTAAAACGTCGAGAGTACGTGGCCTGACAGCAAATTTTGCACCAAGGGCTAATACGCGGGCTCACAGGAACATCGCCTTGTTTCAAAAAAAGAACATACAGAAACAAAAAAACACATTTTAAATATTAGCGATTACCCGCAAAAAGCCACGTTTGCGAGGTCGGAGGGCGTTTTGGGCGATGCGCTTTTCTAGCCCGTGAAAAACGTCCGTTTCAAGCGCTCATTTTGGTCGATAAGTGCTTAAAATGCCGTTTTAATTAGACACAACTTACGCACATCTTTAATAACCCTTCATTTGCGTCTATGGTTAAGAAGATGATCGCGCCATGCGGCGGTCATCAAAGGCAGTTTACGCCGTTACTTTTGTTAGCGAACGGCGTTCGAGAGCGGTTCTCATTGTCGAATATTTGCATATTTCGACGGAAGTATGTTTTGTGTATGGATATACAGTCTATTCACCCCTGCCTCCTTGGGGTATGGTTCCCGAGTTTGCTCACTTTCTTGTTACGTTTACTTCACAAATTCGGCGGTCTATTTACCCATGTTGCGAATCCTCCATTCGCTGCCCCGCACGCATAAATTGTTACTATTACCAGTGGCCACCATGGTCACTGTGCTGGGCGCACAAAAGCTGGTGACGACGTATAACAACCTGAATCAACCACACACACCGCTGGAGAGCGTACTTGTTCCTCTCCCCAGCGACTCTGCTCCTGGTGTCCCCTCGCTGCGGCAAGAGCGAACGCCTGTTGCAGAAGCGATCGATCGCGCCTCCCGCGCCCTCGACGCCACCCGTGACCATATTCCCCTCAGCGAATTGGCAGCAACCGAGATCGTCGACCTCGACGTGATCACCAGCGCCGAAGCCTCCATGGCCAGCGTGCCTCCCCTGGCCGTTGCGCTCGATGACGGCGCGCTGCACATGGCCGTGATCGTGGGCACTCTTGCAAGCGGCATGCTCAATACCGACCCGACCGTCGACATTGCTGATGCTACTTCCTACGAAGATTACGATATCGAGCTGTTCGACGATATTTCCTTTCTCGAGCTCGAGCTGGCCGCTGAAGAGCCCTTCGTGCCCGAGTGGCAGACGCATATCGTCGAGTCTGGTGAAACCTTTGCCGTGGTTGCTCAGAACGAGCTGGGGCTAGGCTACAGCGAAGTACTGGCGCTGCTGGAAGACATGCCCGACCAGCGCCTGCTGACCAACTGGCGCGCCGGCAACAGCTTCGATTACCAGCTGGATGAAGAAGGCCGACTGCTGTCGCTGCGCATGATGCGCAACACCCGCGACGGCATTTTGCTGGAACGAGACAGCGAACACTTTGCCATCACCACCATCGAACGCCAGGGCGAGCCGGTACAGCGGCTTTACGCAGGCAGCGTGAGCGGCAGCTTTGCACGCTCTGCCCAGGCTACCGGCCTGAGCAGCAGCTCGGTCACCGAGCTGACCCGCCTGTTGGAGAAGAAACTCGATTTCCGTCGCGACAGCCGCCGGGGGGATCAGTTTCAGGTGTTGGTCGAGTCTGACATGATCGATGGCGAAACGCTGGATTCACGGGTGCTGGCGGTCAAATATGACGGCGAGCGCATGGATTTGACCGTGGTGCGCAACCCCTCTGACGACAACTTCTATACCCCGGAAGGCAACAGCCTGGACCCGGCCTTTGCCCGCCGTCCGTTCGAAGGCAACTATCGCCTGAGCTCTAATTTCAACCCGCGCCGCCTTCACCCGGTGACAGGGCGGGTCAGCCCGCATAACGGCACCGACTTTGCGATGCCGATCGGCACCCCTATCATCGCGCCGGCCAATGGACGTGTGGAGCGCGTGGGCAATCACCACGCGGCAGGACGCTATATCGTGATTCGCCATGATAACGGCTACCGCACGCGCTACCTGCACCTTTCGCAGCCGATGGTGAGCCAGGGCCAGCGTGTCGACATGGGTGAGCGCATTGCCCTTTCCGGCAATACGGGCCGCAGTACCGGCCCTCACCTGCATTATGAGGTCATCGTCAACAATTCGCCGGTCAACGCCATGACCGTCGAGCTGCCTGAAAACACCAGCCTGAGTGGCGATACTCTGATCGCCTTCCAACGTCAGGCCGAACCGGTCCTGGCGGTACTGGAGAGTGGCGAGACAGGCATCATCAGCGTGGCTAGCAACCAGAGCAGTGGCGACGATAGCGACACCGTTCAGTAGCTCATCGTGATACGTCGTTCGACAGGCCGCCCCAAGGGGCGGCCTGTCGCATAGGTAGCATACGTGGAAGAGGGAATCAGGCGTCGCGTGCGGATAGCGCCGATAGCAGTGCCGGGTCTCGGCGGTAGATATCATCTCGAAACTCTACCTCCCCCTGGGCATTGGGCCACGCGGTGAGGTAGTGCAGTGCTACGGGAATGCGCTGGGGCAGGTTGACGTTCTGATCGCTGCGCCCACTGTTCATCAGCGCATTGAGCTGATGACGACTGCCACTATCCTGTAGCAGCATCTGAGCGAACTCCGCCACGCCTTCCACCCTGACGCAGCCGGAGCTCAAGGCCCGTTGCTCCCGCTGAAATAATCCGCGCGCCGGGGTGTCGTGCAAGTAAATCATGTCATTATTGGGAAAGCGTACCACGACCCTCCCGAGAGGGTTACGGCTCCCCGCCACCTGACGCAGCATAACGCCTCCAGGGCGCTGCCAATCGATGCTCTGCGCATCCAGCGCTTCCCCTGAGGGGCTCAACACCTGAATGTTCTGCTGGGCCAGATAACCGATATCCTCACGTACCCGTGGCAACACGTCTTCCCGCATGATGGTAGGCGGTATGGTCCAGCTGGGGTTGATGGTCAGGTGGCTGATCGTGGAGTGAATGACCGGCGTTTCACGCCGCGGCGTGCCAACGACCACTCGTGCATCCCACTGCTGGCCATCAGGACGCAAGTAATGCAGCCGGTAGTCCGCAATATCGACCCACACCCGAGGCTCACGCTGCAAGGCGGGGCGTATCCAGCGCGCACGCTCCAGGTTGACCCGCAGCTGGTCGACCCGTGAAGCCACCGGCATGTTCAGCGCCAGCCGGGTGCGCTCCCCGACGATGCCATCTTCCTGCAACTGGTGGCGGCGTTGAAAATGCTTCACTGCTTGTACCAGGGTGTCATCGAACAGCTGCTGGTCGCGCGGCGCCCCCTGTACGCCAATCATTGGATAGGCGCTACTGTCGGCACCCAACAGCCCCGAGGCGCCCCACAGGGTCAGCCGTTGGCGCAGCGTGACCACATCAGCGTCGCGGTCGCCAGGCCGCAGCGAGGCTTCTCTACCGGACAGGTAAGGAACGCTGCCTTGCTCGGCCAATTGACGGTAGGCACTCAATGCCTGGCGTAACTGGGCATACTCGGGTGAGCTGGGCCGGGCCATGGCCAGCGCCGATTCCACATCGTGACGCTCCACGGCGCTCAGCACACGAGGCAGCGCGTAACTGCGCTCTGGGCGTGAAGCGTCCCAGCCAGGTTCCACCTGACGAGGATTGACCTTGCCTGACGATAGATGCTCCAGCGCCAGCAGCAGAGCCCGAGTGGCATCGACATCGAAGCGTGCCTGGGCGGCAGCGTCCCATTCGCGGCTGGCACGGAACTCCTCCAGCAGCGTCGTCGCGCGGTAATCTTCGGGGCTCAGGCCATCATCCAGCAGGCCGTTCAACCCCTCCACCAGAGCTTTCACACGGGCTTCATCCTGCCAAACCGGTTGCCCGCCATTGAGCTGATAAAACGCTGCCACCGGCAGCGACTCCCCTGCCCGCTCAACCTGCTGTGACAAGGCTTGTTGCATGCCAGGAGGAGCAGGCTCCGTAGCCACCGCCAGCAAGGGGCCAGACAGGACAAGTCCAACCAGGGCGCCTATCGCCCATTGTCTTAGTCGCAGATGATCGTTCATCGCCTCTCCTTGCGTTATGATGCAGCGCTGTACGGCGCTGATGCCCAATGATATCGGCAGTTCCCGTTACCGGCCGAATAGCCTGACACTTTACTTCAGCATAGCTGCTTGCGCCTGTTCATGGTCATTTCTAGTGGGGACTTATCGCACCTTTGGCAGGATGACACTCGATGCTCTCACCCTTGTATACTCGTTTTCGCTCCGATATCCCCCGATTATTGACCCTGATGACCGCCACGAGCCTGTGGCTTGGCGCCTCTCCACTCCAGGCTGCCAGCTTTTATGCCCAGGTCTCTTCCCTGCCCCCCATCGGTGTGTCGCCCCTTCATCATCAGTTACAACAACTGGCGCCTGGCGCCTCCGGTGAGGCGCTCCGTCTGGCCGCGCAGGCCATCGCTTGTGCCGACCCCTACGCCGAGCGCCTGGCGGTCATCGACTACTCGCTGCCCTCCACAGAGCCTCGCCTGTGGGTCTTCGACCTGCACCAGCACGCGTTGCTGTTCGAAGAGCTGGTGTCCCATGGCCGAGGGTCGGGTGATGCCGTCGCAGAAGTGTTTTCGAACGTCCCCGAAAGTTTTCAATCCAGCATTGGACTGTTTCGCACCATGAACAGCTATTACGGGCGCAATGGCTACTCACTGCGTCTGGAGGGTCTGGAGCCAGAGGTGAACGACCTCGCTTTTCAACGCGCCATCGTGATTCATGGGGCGGAGTATGTAAGCGAAGAGTTCATCGCCCAGACGGGGCGACTGGGGCGAAGCCATGGCTGCCCTGCCGTTCGCGAAGACATCACTTACCCGCTTATCGACAGCCTCAAGGAAGAGCAGTACGTGTTTGCCTACTACCCCGATGAAGAGTGGCTAGCGACCTCTTCCTTCCTGCGCTGTGGCCAGGATGAGCATCTGCAGCTCGCGCAGATGAGATAATGGCGTGATAGTGATCACCGCCAGCACCGCCACCATACCCGTGTTACCGAACGTGCTCATTTATGCCATGCTTAAGGGCACGTTATTAGCCACTTTGGGAAGGATCACATGGCATCAGCAAAAAAACTCGACCTGGCGCTTCAGGGCGGCGGAGCCCACGGCGCTTACACATGGGGCGTGCTGGACCGCCTGCTGGAAGATGACCGAATCGACATCGAGGGCATCAGCGGCACCAGCGCGGGGGCCATGAATGGCGTCGTCATGGCCGACGCGCTGACTCGCGGCGGCAAGGAGACGGCTCGGCAAGCGTTGCGGGATTTCTGGAAAGCCGTCAGCCGGGCGGGCATGGCGAGCCCCATCCGCCGCTCCCCCATGGACGTACTGACCGGCAACTGGAGCCTGGATCATTCACCGGGCTATGTCGCCATGGACCTGATGACTCGCCTGGTCTCCCCTTATCAGCTCAACCCACTGAACCTGAACCCCTTGCGAGACATCGTGGCGTCGCATATCGACTTCGACCGCGTGCGCCAGTGCGACCAGCTGAAACTCTTCGTCGCGGCGACCAACGTCCGTACCGGCAAGCAACGCGTGTTTCGTCGTGAAGAGATGAGCGTCGATGCCGTCATGGCGTCGGCATGCCTGCCGTTCATGTTTCAGGCCGTCGAAATAGACGGCGAAGCCTTTTGGGATGGCGGCTACATGGGTAACCCCGCACTGTTTCCCTTGATGGAAGAGTGCAGCGCGCGCGACATACTGCTGGTACAAATCAACCCCATCCGCCGCGATGAGCTGCCCACCACGGCCTCGGCCATCATGAACCGGCTGAACGAGATCACCTTCAACGCTGCGCTGATCAAGGAAGTCCGCATGATTGCCTTGCTCAAGCATGCACTGGAGGAGCAAGGCATCGAAAACTGCTACCAGCAGGCTCTGTTTCATCGCATCAGTGGCGACAAGGCACTGGAGAGCCTGTCGGTATCCAGTAAGCTCAATGCCGAATGGCCGTTCCTGTGCCACCTGTTCGACCAGGGCAAAGCGGCTGCAGAGCTGTGGCTCAACGAGCACTTCGAGGCGATTGGTGAGCGCTCGACGCTGGATATCGATGCCGTGTACCTGCATGGCTAACCCCTCAATACCCAGCACCCTCTGATATTGCGCCAACTTGGCGCACTCGACTCGGCGCTACTGCCCCAATCGAGTGCGCCCCTGCTCCCTCCCCTTGGCACCACACCCCCAGCGCCCCCATCGTTATTCATTAAATCAATGTTTTATATTTAAAAAATGGCTAGTGGCGAATTATTTGCTTGGTGATTTCCAGTGTTATAGGCGTGGACCAGGCCCAGCCGGGTACGAGTGCGTCGAACCTGACCTTCAACGATGAAGGCGTGTTCCCGTCTCTGTGCAGTGCCCTTGGCGTTGTGCGTTGACGAACTCGTTCCATGCTACCCGAGGCCACCCATGAACATCCGCCACAAAGCCAATCGTATTCGGCTGCTCGATTTCTCCACGCCACAGATGCGGGCATTCCACATGTCCTGGTTTGCCTTTCATATCTGTTTTTTTGGCTGGTTCGGCATCGCCCCGCTGATGGCTGTCGTACGTGAAGACCTGTCTCTGACGCAAACCCAAATCGGCAACACCATCATTGCTTCCGTGGCGATCACCGTGGTGGTCAGGCTACTGATCGGGGTGCTCTGCGACCGCATCGGGCCGCGCAAGACCTATACGGGACTGCTGCTGTTGGGCTCCATTCCCGTCATGGGGATCAGCCTGGCCAACAGCTTTGAAACCTTTCTGCTGGCTCGTCTGGCCATTGGCGCCATTGGCGCCTCGTTCGTCATTACCCAGTACCACACCACCATGATGTTCGCCCCCAATGTGGTGGGCACCGCCAACGCCACCAGCGCCGGATGGGGTAACCTGGGGGGCGGTACGACGCAAATCCTGATGCCGCTCATCTTCTCCGGAATACTCATGCTGGGCGTCAACGAAGCGCTGGGCTGGCGGCTTGCCATGCTGGTGCCAGGGGTCGTGCTGTTTTTGACGGGTATCGCTTATTGGTACTTTACCCAGGATGCCCCGGATGGCAATTTCAGCGAGCTGCGCGCCCGCGGCGAGCTACCGGAAGCCAGCGGCGAGTATGGCGCCGCGCAGAGCTTCATGGCTGCCGCCAAGGATATTCGTGTCTGGGCGCTGTTTGTAGTGTACGGGCTCTGCTTCGGGGTAGAGCTGACCATCAACAACATCGCCGCCATCTATTTTTTCGATACCTTTGATCTCACTCTGGCCACGGCAGGGCTCATTGCGGGCCTGTTCGGGCTGATGAATATCTTTGCCCGCACCCTGGGCGGCGTCTTTTCCGATCTGTTCGCCAAACAGGCGGGCCTCAAGGGGCGTGTGCGCTGGCTCTTCATTGCTCTGATCTGCGAAGGCATCGCGCTGATTGCGTTTTCGCAGATGCACGTGCTCAGCATGGCGATTGGCATCATGCTGGTGTTCAGCCTGTTCGTGCAGATGGCGGAAGGTGCCACTTACGGGGTCGTCCCCTTCATCAACAAGAAAGCGCTGGGAGCCGTGGCCGGTATCGTTGGCGCTGGGGGCAACATTGGTGCCGTCTCCGCCGCGTTCTTGTTTCGTAATGAAAGCCTCAGCTACCAGCAAGGGCTCTTTTATCTAGGCATTACCGTACTGCTGCTGGCTTCTTGCGTGTTGGTGGTACGCTTCAGCGATGCCACCGAGGCCGAGGAAGCCAAGGCCTACCGTGAGGCCGCCGGTGATCGTCATGAACAGGGCGCTCTCTCTTTACGCTAGCAGTTAAGCAGGCGCGTCTCTGGTCATCCAGTGAGGCGCCGTCTTTTCAGGCGGCGAGTAACAAGGAACTACTATGTCTTCTGCCCAACAGCTACTCTTGACCGCGCTGCGCTGTGATATCGACAACCTTCATCATTTGGCCACCACCGCCGATATCGTCAGCGATATCAGTCAGTTCATTCACGTTCTGCAGCGCGAACGGGGCGCTTCGACCATTTATCTGGCTTCCCAGGGGAAGCGCTTCAAGGCACGCCGCGCCACCTACCTCGAACATAGCCAAAGTGCCGAGGCGGCCATGCGCCAGCGGCTGGAAACGTTGGGCCAGGAAGTTCGCTCACAGGCAGCCGCCAGGCTGCTTCGCCGCATAGCGGGTGTGTGGCAAGCCCTGGATGAACTTCCGGCGCTGCGCCGCGCCATCGATCAGTTCACGATTTCGCCTGATGCGGCCACGCAGGCGTTCAACCACTTGATCAGCGGGTTGCTGGCCATCGTTTTCGAAGCCGCCGACACCGCCATAGACCCCGATATTACGCGGGCACTGGTAGCTATCTTCCACCTGATGCAGGGCAAGGAGCTGGCCGGGCAAGAGCGCGCCTGCGGCGCCTTTGGGTTTACGCTGGGGCACTTCGATGACGCGCACCGTGAACTGCTCAACCAGCTGATGGCCGCGCAGCAGCGCTGTTTCGACACCTTTGCCGAATTTGCCGCCGCCGAGGCGCTGGCCGCCTGGCAGCAGGCGCTTTCGCCCAGGACCTTGGCGGGCATCCGCGAGCTTCGCGATATCGCCTGCCAGCGTGCCAACGCGCCCATGGGCGTCAGCGACTCGCTGGGCGAAACCTGGTACGAACTCACCACGCTGCGGCTGGATACCATCAAGGCGGTGGAAGATACGCTCAACACGCAGCTGACCGCCCTGTGCCATCTCAAAATCGCCGAGGCCCGCAGGGCCCTGGAACACGCCACCAGCACCCCGGGCCATCCGCTGCCTGCCCCCTGCGAACAGCTGCTCATGCTGGCACCTTCGCACCCCTTGGGCGACCTGACGGCCAGCGCGCTTCACTCGCCGCTCAGCCGGTCGCTGATCGAGCTGGCGCAAGCTCAGTCCAGCCGACTGCAGGGCTTGAGCGACGAGCTGGAAAATACCCGCAAGGCCCTGCGAGAACGAAAGCTGATCGAGCGTGCCAAGGGGCTGATCATGGCCCACCAGGGCATGAGCGAAGAGGAGGCGTACCGCTTTCTCCGCAAGACCTCCATGGACCAGAGCCGTAGCATGGCCGACATGGCCCAGTCGATTCTCGACCTTTCCGCGATGCTGCAGCGTAAAGATGACAAGCGCCAGCGCCATTGATGGCCCTCTGGCACCTTGCAATTTGCCAGGGGCACCCGCATAAACGGTGTATTCGAAAGCGTGCTAATAAATCAAGCCGCTTGACCATGACCGTTTAAGCAGGTGTCACCATGAGCCAACTTGCCAACACTGCGCTGTCTGTTCTGGACCTGGCGCCCATTCGTCAAGGCGGCAGTGTCGCCGAGACCTTTCAAGACAGCGTGGCCCTGGCCCAGCACACGGAGCGGCTGGGCTACCAGCGCTACTGGCTGGCCGAGCATCACAATATTGCGGGTATCGCCAGCGCCGCCACGGCCGTGCTGATTGGCCACGTGGCAGGGCAAACGTCCACCATTCGCGTTGGCAGCGGCGGCATCATGCTGCCCAACCACCCCCCACTGGTGGTGGCCGAGCAGTTCGGCACCCTGGAGACGCTCTACCCCGGCCGGATCGACCTGGGGCTGGGCCGTGCCCCTGGCTCGGATGGCGCGACCATGCGTGCCCTGCGGCGGCACGCCCAGTCGGGTGTCGATGACTTTCCAGAACAGCTGGAAGAGCTGCGCCGCTACCTGGGCGAAGCCCAGCCCCAGCAAACCGTCAAGGCCGTGCCGGGCCAGGGCACCCATGTGCCCATCTGGCTGCTCGGGTCCAGTGGCTACAGCGCCCAATTGGCCGCCAGGCTAGGGCTCCCCTTCGCCTTTGCTGCGCAGTTTGCGCCGGGCTATCTCTTCGAAGCGCTGCGCCTGTACCGCGACCAATTCCAGCCCTCCGAGCATCTGGCGGAACCCTATGCCATGGTAGGATTACCCGTGATAGCGGCCGACAGCGACGACCTGGCCCTCTATCTGGCCACGACTGCCCAGCAGAAGTTTCTCAATTTGATTCGCGGCCGTCCGACGCAGTCACAACCCCCGGTCGATCATCTGGACTGGAGCCCCATGGAGCGCGCCCAGGTCGCCCAGTTTCTTGGCGCGGCCATCATCGGTGGCCCTGAAACGGTCAAGGAGCAGCTGGCCGACTTCCAGGCACGTACCGAGGCCAACGAGCTGATGATCAACAGTGACTTCTATCAGCACGCGGACCGCCTGCGCAGTTATGAGATCGTCGCGTCAGTCGTCAAGGACGCCTGACACGTTCACCTGGTGACCTTCAGCCTTTGGCAATCAAGAAAGCACCTGCCGCCAGCATCAAGGAACCTGCTGTGCGGTTGGTGCCCTTCTGGGCGCGTTCGGACTGGAAAAAGCGCCGTGCCGACGAGGCAAACGACGCCACCAGCATCAGCCCCATCATCAAGCCCACTAGGGTAAGCCCAACCACCAGCAGCATGTCGCCATGGTTCAGCGTGGTCAGGTCAATGAAGGTGGGTAGAAACGCGACATAAAACAGGATGACCTTCGGGTTGGAGGCCGAGATCAGGACCCCTTGGGTAAGCCCCTTGAGGGCCTCACGAGCGGATGTGGCCGCCACGGGCGTACCGCCTTCCAGGCGCGGGGGCGTGACGCTGGCCGTCCACATTTTCCAGCCCAGATAAAACAGGTAAGCCGCGCCCACATAGCGCAACACGGTGAAGGCTTCACCCCAGTTTTCTGCCAAGGCAGCCAGCCCATAGAAGGCCAGCATCAGATAGATGACATCACTCACGGTCATGCCCACAGCCAGCGGCCAGCAGGCGCGCACGCCTTGGGACATCCCCTTGGCCAGCAGCGCAAAGATACCGGGGCCAGGAGTAATGGCGAAGACGAAGATCGCCACGAAATAGGTCAGGGCACTCTCGAGGGTCATGTGACGGCTCCCCATCTTTCGGTTGACGCTTTCAGGCATCCGCTTATGCTAGCGTATGCCATGTCTTGTATGCAGGAATACTCATGCAGCGTTTTGCATTTACCCCGATGACCCGCGACGATTTCGCCCTGTTCTGGCCAACGTTCCAGAGTATTGTAGCGGCACAGGAAACGTACGCGATAGACCCCGACATCACCTTTGATGATGCCTACCATCTATGGTGTACGCTGCCGCTGCACAGCCTGGCCGTCAAGGACGAGCAAGGTCAACTGCTGGGGGCTTATTACCTCAAGGCCAATGCCGCAGGCCCCGGCAAGCATGTCTGCAACTGCGGCTATATGGTGACACCCCATGCACGCGGCAAAGGCGTGGCCCGCGCCATGTGCGAACACTCTCAGGTACTGGCCGGTGACGCTGGCTTCGAGGCGATGCAGTTCAATGCCGTCGTGGCCAGCAATCACGTTGCGGTCACCCTGTGGCAGCGGCTGGGATTTGCCATTGTCGGCACCGTACCCCAGGCGTTTCGCCATCCGTCGCTGGGACTGGTGGACACCTACGTCATGCACAAATCTCTCAACAAGTGACTCGTAGTGAATGCTTACATAGCGCATTGAGGCCATGACCGGCAGACATCACTACTCACGGCTGATTACCGATACGTTTCGTAATGCTCTCGCTGTGGTCGCCAGGCTGGGCGGCGATGAGTTCCTCATGGTTATCAAGAGCACGCCAGAAAATAGTCACTCTCTAGCCGAGGAAGTAAGCCAGCGCTTACTCACTCAAATCGCACTGCCTATCGAATTGCCCGGCAACATGACCGCCCAAGTCGGTTGCAGCCTTGGCGCTGCGGTGTGGCCCGAGCATGGCATGGACATTCAACAGGTCATACGCCATGCCGACAGCGCGCTGTATCAGGCCAAGCATCAGGGCAAACATCGCCTGGTCATTTATCGACCTGACCAGCAAAACAGCGCTGCCACTGCCGCTCCAGCGCATCCTGGCCCATCTCGGTGAGGTAAGTGATGTTGCGCTCAGGAATGATCGAGGTGTCGCCGTAGAACTCGATGGCTTTTTCCACACTGGCTTCGCGTAATACGTGGATCATCGGGTGCGGCGAACGGTTGGAGTAGTTGGCGGCCTCGTCAGGGTCAGCATCGGCGAAGCAGTAATCGGGGTGAAACGTCGCCAATTGATACACGCCCTCATAGCCCAGCTGTTCCAATAGCTGTTCCGCCAGTTCCACGAAGTCCAGATAGTGGTCGAAGCTTTTGAACAACGTGGGAAACACCAGCAGGCTGGTTTCTGCCTCTGGATGGGCATCCAGCCACTCGAACTCGGCGACCAGCTCCTCCAGCGCAATATCCACCTTTTTGGAGCGCACGACTTCCACACGCACCGCCTCGCGCTCCAATTCACGCTTGGCAAAGGGGCAGATATTGTGCCCGACGATGAAGTTGGCCACCCAAGTGAGCGTCTGGGCAACGACCAGGGCATCGTCAGCGTGATGCGAAGCAGAGGAAGCGGTATCCATAAAGCTATTCCTAAAAACGATTACTAAAAACGATCCTTAACACTCTTTTGGAACCCAGCCATCAGGCATGCTGGTGGTACCGCGCCAGCGCGACTTCGTAGGATTTTTGGATATGGTCGTCCATTAATGCCCGCGCAGCAACCGCATCTCGTTTCAGGGCAAGCTCTACCAGCTGATGGTGCTGATCGTCCAGTTCCTGACGAACGGTGGGCATTTTCGGGCCTAGCCGACGGTAGCGATCGAACTGGTCGTGCAACTGCTCGATGAAGCGCAGCAGCCACACCGAACCGCAGGGCGCCACCAGCGTACGATGAAACTGGGTGTGCAGCCGTTCCCACTCTTCTACCTTGTCCAGTGTAAGGTCGGCCCGCTTGAGGCGGTGTGCCGCCGCCAGTAGATCGGCTTCCCATACCGCATCTCCGTGGGCAATGGCACGCTCCAGCGCCATGCCTTCGAGCTCGGTGCGCATCCGAGCAATGTCGTCCAGCTCTTCTCGGGAGAGCTTGGGCACTCTGAAACCACGCTGATTCTCCTGAATCAGCAGGCCATAGGCTGCCAGCTTGTTCAAGGCTTCACGTAGTGGGCTCAGCCCCACCTGATACTGCTCCTTGAGCGCATTGATGGCCAGCTTCTCCCCTGCCGCAAAACGCCCCGCGACCAAATCACGGCGCAAAACGTCGTAAATGGAGCCAGGCACTTTCTCTGCGGAGAGCTGAATATGTTTGTTCATTACCGAGTCCTCAGGCAGGTTTTTCTCTGCATCGGTTGGCGGAGATGAAGAGACCAAGTGTTGACGCCCCTCGACAGGCTCGCCTATATTCTATTTTAGACAAGATAATCGATTTTTTAACCCATAAACGATCAAAGAGTCATCCGCATGCCATTCACCCCCGCTTCGGCCTTTGCCACGCCGTCCTCGAAGACGTTTACACAGGCGTTCGACACATGAAACAAACCGCGCTCTTCTGGGCTTTTTTCAGGGTGGGCATTTTTGGCTTTGGCGGTGGCCCTGCCATGATACCGCTGGTGCATGCAGAAGTCGTGACACGCCATCAGTGGCTCACCGACGAGGAGTTTGCCGATGTGCTGGCGATTGGCAATACCCTGCCGGGGCCCATCGCCACCAAAATGCCAGGCTACATTGGCTACCGCGTGGCGGGTATCAGTGGGTGCGTGCTCTCCGTGCTGGCGGTGGTGTTGCCCATGCTGATCGCCATGGTCGTGATGCTGGGTGCTTTCAGTCGCTATCGCGACATTGGCTGGATACAGGGCATGGGGCAGGCCGTGATCCCGGTGGTGATGGTCATGATGGGCCAGCTCACCTGGGATTTCTTCGATAAATCACGCGCCGCGCTGGGCTGGCTGGTCAGTATTGTCATGGCCGTTGTCGCGGGTGGCGTCATCTACTGGCTTGGCGTTCACCCAGGCTTTGTCATCGGCGCCATTCTGCTGGCAGCGCTGCTGCGGCCAAACCGTCAAGCGCGCTCGAAGGAGGCCGCATGATCTACTGGGAGCTGTTTCTGGCGTTCTTTATTCCCAACATCGTGGGTTACGGTGGCGGGCCAGCCATCATCCCGCTCATCGAGGCAGAAGTGGTTGGCCGCTACGGCTGGATGAGTTCGCAGGGGTTTGCCGAAACCCTGGCCCTGGGGAACGCGCTTCCCAGCCCTATCGCCACCAAGATGGCGGGCTATATCGGCTATGAAGTCGCCGGCTTGGGAGGCGCCGCCGTGGCCGTGGCCGCGACAGTGGTTCCTTCCCTGCTGCTGATGATCGGAGCACTGGGGCTGCTCTACCGCCACCGTGAATCGCCCAGGGTCAAGCGCATGAGCCAGTGGGTACGCCCGGTCATTGCCATCATGATGGCGTGGCTCACGCTCAGTTTCCTGCTGGAAAGCACCGCCAGCAGCGGCATCGTTCACACCCTGATCATCGGTATCGTCGCGGCCATCGCCCTCGTGCGATTCAACACCCACCCCGCGTTCGTTGTCATCGGCGCACTGGTTTATGGAGGGCTCTTTCTGGGCTGATCTTGACGTTTCACTGCATACAACAAGAACCCGAAATGGGACCACGCGCTCACCCAGTCACTGCTGAAAAGCAGTGGCCCACCGCACCAACTCAATCAAAAAAGGTGTATCACATGACGCATTCGACACTTACTCTCAGCACTACCCTGGCAGCCATTGGCCTCAGCGCCAGCATGGCGTTCACTTCCAATGCCTTCGCCGACTACCCGGAGCAGGACATCCGGTTGGTCATCCCCTATGGCCCTGGCGGCGCCACGGACATCATTTTCCGGTTGATTTCCCAGGAGGCTGAACAGCACCTGGGCACATCCATAGTCCCCATGAACATGGCTGGCGCAGGCGCGACGCTGGGTTCGCGTAACGTCAAGGATGCCACGCCTAACGGCTATACCCTGCTGGGTAGCCATGACGCCATTGCCCTTTCCAAGCTGGCAGGAATGGTCGACTACTCTTACGATGCCTTCGAACCGATTGCCCTGCTGACGCAAACCATCAACATCCCCACGACCTATGCCGGGCACCCGGTGGAAAGCGCTGCCGATATCGCCGAATACGTGCGTGAGAATCCGGGCCAGGTGCGCTTCAGCATGATCCCCAGCTCGACGGACCACTTTTTCTGGGCACAATTTTTCCAGGAGGCCGGGATCGATATGGCCGATATCCGCCTGGTGGGCTACCCGGATACCGGCGAGCAGGTTTCTGCGCTGATGGCCCAGGAGATCGACTTCGCCATGTTCAATCTTCCGTCCGGGGGCGCCTTCTACCAGGACGGCACCTTTGTGCCGCTAGGCATCGCTCACCCCGAGCGGCTGGACAGCTTGCCTGACGTCGCCACCCTGCGAGAACAGGGCATCGACATGGACCACTCCACCAGCCGCGGCATTTTTGCGCCCAAAGGCACCCCACAGGAAATCCTCGACACGGTGGCTGCCGCATACGGCCAAGCGCTAGAAAACGAACAAGTGCAGAGTCGTATCGAGAATGAATTCGGGTCTGTGGTTCGCTTCCTGGCAGGAGACGACTATCAAGCGTTTTTGACGGAAAACGAGGCAGCGCTATCTGCGGCAGCTGAAAACATCGATTTTCAGAACTGATCGATTCGCAGAGAGCTGCTTCATCACGTACTGACGCTTTATTGGTCTCACTCTGTCATTGGCCCCTGCGGCAAGCACCCCAGGGGCCTGTGGAGGCATCGCTAATGTTAACGCTTACCAAAGACCGCGCACTGGCGCTGGCGCTGCTCTTGATCGTGGCTGTCATGTGGGTGGAGTCAAGTTCCATCAGGCCCCCCACCAGTTGGCAGCCCTATGGCTCAGCGCTCTTTCCGCGCATATTGCTGGTCACCATTGCCCTGCTGTCACTGGTGCTTCTGGTGCGCACCTTCTTTTCCCCTGCCACGCCGCCCCCTTCGTGGTCGGCAGCGGTCTCTCACTGGTTCAACCGGCGGAAATCGGTACTGGCACTTTTTGGGATCTTCGGGCTGTACGCCGCCCTGCTTCCCGTACTTGGGTACATCGTTGCCACGATGGGGTTCATGGTGGCCTCGCTGGCGCTGCTGCTAGGTATGGACTCGCGACGCAAGTGGCTGATCAATCTGGGGATCAGCGGCACGCTGGTACCGTTGGTCTATATCATTTTCCGCTATGGCCTCAAGGTCTGGCTCCCCTAACGGCGAGGCGTTCACATGAGTCACTTTTTTCTTCAGGCACTCGCCGAAGTCAGCAGCCCTTCCGTATTGGGGCTCATCGTACTTGGCGTTCTGTTTGGTATCGTCGGGGGAAGCATTCCCGGCTTTACAGTTACCATGGCCATCCTGGTGGTCTTTCCCTTCACGTTCGCCATGGACCCGGTCAGCGGGGTGTCATTGATGGTGGGCGTCTTCGTGGGTGGTTACTCAGGCGGCATCGTCTCGGGCGTCATGCTGGGCATTCCCGGTACGCCCTCCTCCATTACCACGGTTTACGATGGCTACCCCATGGCTCAGAAGGGGGAGCCTGGGCGGGCGCTGGGCATCGGGGTCATGGCCTCGTTTCTGGGTACCTTGATCAGTGTTGCCGTGCTGGTGTTCTTTGGCCCCTTGATTGCCAGCTACAGCATGAATTTCCGCCCCTGGGAGATCACGGCACTGATCGTGTTCGCCCTGACGCTGGTGGCAGGGCTCTCCAACGGCGCGCTATTGAAAGGCTTGCTGGCCGCGGCCATCGGGCTCTTGATCACGACCGTGGGCTATGACCGCAACAGCAATCTGCGTTTTGACTTCGGCATACCCGCCCTGGGGTCTGGCTTTGAAATGCTGCCGGTGATGATTGGCATCTTTGCCTTTTCTCAGTTGCTCGGCAATATCGAAAAAATGCGTGACTCTGGCAGCAGCGGGAAAAGCGTCGATACCAACGTCGCCATCCCCTATGGTCAGATCATGCGTGACATGGCGGGCCAGAAACTGAACACACTACGCTCGTCACTGATCGGCAGCCTGATTGGCGCGCTGCCGGGAACCGGTGGCACCGTGGCAAACTTCGTCAGCTATGATCAGGCCAAGAAATTTTCCCGCCAACCCGAAACCTTCGGCACCGGCACGCCTAGCGGAATTGTCGCGTCCGAAGCCTCCAACAGCGCCGTCGCTGGAGGCGCTTTCGTGCCTACCCTGGCGTTAGGCATTCCAGGCGACCTGCCCATGGCCATCATGATGGGAGTGCTCATTTTGCATGGCATAACGCCCGGCCCCATGATGTTCGAACAGAACCCGGTATTGGTCGGCGCCATTTACGCGGGGCTGTTGATCAGCGCCGTCGTCATGGTGCTGTGCAACCTGCTGCTGGTGCGCTGGTTCGCCAAGATTTCACTGATTCCCCAGCAAATTTTGGTGCCCGTCGTACTGATGCTATGCGCCATTGGCGCTTATGCCCTCAATAACAATCTGTTCGATATCTGGGTGCTGTTCATCTTTGGCGTGATTGGCTATCTGCTATGGAAGGCCGAGGTGCCGCTGACGCCCTTGATCCTCGGTGTCGTGCTGGGCAACAACCTGGAACGACAGCTGTTCAGAGCGCTGGAACTCGACCCTAACTGGCTGACGTTTTTGACACGCCCACTGTCGGCGCTGTTTCTTGCGCTAGCCGTCGCATCGGTGGTGTTTTCGCTCTACCAGGACCGCAAGGCCAAGCGCCTGAAACAGGCACCTGCATCTCATTGACTCTGATCTCGATAACCCTTGTTCACTGCACAGGAAACCAACAATGCATAACGATGCTCTTTACTACCCGAGCGCCTCGCGCCGCATGACCACCTATGGTAAACGTGGCATGGTCGCCACGTCTCAACCCCTGGCTGCCCAGGTCGGGGCCACCATCTTGCAGCAGGGTGGCAATGCCATCGATGCTGCCATTGCAACGGCAGCAGCGCTCACCGTAGTGGAGCCGACCTCTAACGGCATCGGTGGTGATGCCTTTGCCATCGTATGGGTCGATGGCAAACTGCACGGCCTGAATGCCAGTGGCCCCGCCCCTCAGGCGGCCACCATCGATGCCCTGAAAGCGCTGGGCCACGATGTCATGCCCAACCATGGCTTGCTACCGGTCACAGTGCCCGGTACGCCAGCCGCCTGGGCGGCGCTCTCGGAACGCTTTGGCAAACTGCCTTTTGCCGACCTGCTCGCCCCTGCCATCGCCTTGGCAGAAGAGGGCTTTGCGGTCACCCCCATCATTCATCAGATGTGGCAAGAGGCCTTCAACACCTACGCCGTTTACCCCGATGCCGCCTTCAAACCGTGGTTTGACACCTTCGCTCCCAAAGGGCGGGCACCTCGTCCTGGCGAGCTATGGGCGTCTCCAGACCACGCCAGAAGCCTTACCGCCATTGCCAACACCCATGCCAAAGCATTTTACGAAGGCGAATTGGCCGATGCCATCGATGCCTTCTCGCGGGAGCACGGGGGCCTGCTGCGCAAGGAGGACCTGGCGGCTTACCAGCCCGAGTGGGTAGACCCGATCAGCGTCCGCTACCAAGGGCATGATATCTGGGAGATTCCACCCAATGGCAGCGGCTTGATCGTGCTCCAGGCCCTCGGCATGCTGGAGCACCTGGGCGCGGCTGCCCATGATCCTGTGGAAACCCTGCACCGTCGCATCGAGGCCACCAAACTGGCTTATGTAGATGGCTTCAAGCACATCACCGAAGGTGAAGCCATGCAGCCATCGGTCGCACAGATGCTCGACGATGGCTACTTGAAGGCTCGTGCCGCTCTCATCAACGAGCAAGCCCTGGACCCTCAGCATGGCAACCCGTTGCAAGGCGGCACCGTCTACCTGGCAACAGCCGATGGCGAAGGCAACATGGTGTCGTTCATCCAGAGCAACTTCAAAGGCTTCGGGTCTGGCATCGTCGTGCCGGGTACGGGGATCAGCCTGCAGAACCGCGGCTGGTCCTTCTCGCTGGACCCCGAGCATGCCAACGCACTGGCGCCGGGCAAGCGCACCTATCACACCATCATTCCCGGGTTCATCACCAAGGGTGATCAGGCGGTAGGACCGTTTGGCGTGATGGGTGGCTACATGCAGCCTCAGGGCCATGTTCAGGTCGTCACGGCCATGCTGGAAGACCACTTGAACCCGCAGGCAGCGCTGGATATGCCGCGCTGGAAATGGACCTCCGGCAAGACCGTCGAAGTCGAAGCCGACTTCCCCAACCACCTGGCCCTGGCGCTGGCACGACGAGGGCACCACATCGTCAAGGTCGCTGATTCACTCAGCTTTGGCCGTGGCCAGATCATCCTGCGCAACCCAGGCACTGGGGTGCTTCAAGGGGGCACAGAGCCTCGTACCGACGGCGCCGTGCTGCCGCTCTAACGCATTTCCGCATTGGCGCTGCTTGCCCACCCGCCCTTCCCAGGGCGGGCTGGCTCTTGCAGGCAATTGACCTCCTCCCCTCCCTCAGCTTGCGCTGCCGTCTGACAACGGAAAGGAAGGGGACTCCCTGGTTGCTGCCTTCCAGGTTCCTGCTTCGCAGCCCGTTGCCTTTGGTGATAGCACCTCAGGTCTTACACAAGCTCCACAGGCTTAACCTCCCGTGAGCCCCACGGTAGTTTTCTCATGCTGGCGAAGCTTGTCAGCCCCGGCCAGAATGGCTTTGCCCGATTGCAGTATGTTGCGGGCAGCGTTTACGTCGCGGTCAATGCCTTGCGTGCCCGCGTGGGCGTCATTTTCCAGGACTTCGTGCGCTATCAGCTCTCGGTAGGCGAAAAAGCCGACCGACACCCCAAGGTGCCTGGGTCGGCGAAGCTGATGAGAGTCTGCAATCACGCGTCAGCGTGTGCAGTGATGCCTGGGGAAAGCATCGCAAAACTGCCTGCGTCAAGCGGCTTGGCGATGCCCTCTGTCGGCTGATCGAGTCAACCTCCCCCGTCCTTTGCGCGAGTAGCTGCCCTTGCCCTTCCTGGGCGTTTGCTGCTGCAGTTTGAACATGGGTGTTCGCAGCTGTGCTTTCAAGGCATTGTCCTTGATACCGTGCCGCTTTTTCATACGTTTACCTATGTAAATTCCTTCGGACTTTCAAATGAGCATTGGCCCGCTTCTGGACAGAGAATCGGCAGGTTGGTTCCCTGGAGCGGCAATCGCTACTGGAAATGGCTGCTGGAAATGGCCGCTAAAGATGCGCCCCCACCACCATGCTGACCACGCTGCCGACCATGATCAAGCAAGGCGATGGTAGCGGCTGGTCCCTCAATTGGTCTGGCATGCTCGCCAGGGTGCCGGTCAGCGATTGCTGGTCGGGCTGGCTGGCATTGGCGACCAACATGATGGGCCAGGAGTCTGGCAGTCCTGCCTGGCGCAAGCCGTGGCAAATGGTCTCCACCTTGGATAACCCCATATAGAACACCAGTGTTTCATCCTGTCGGGCCAGCGCTGCCCAGTCCGGGGTGCCACCTTCTCGGCACAGCTGCGCGGTAATGAAGCGCAGTTGCTGGGCATGACTGCGGTCGGTCAAAGGAATTCCCATCCCCGCTGCGGCTGCCGACGCGGCGGTAATGCCCGGTACGATGTGTGCCGGTAACGCGGCTTGCGCCAGCGCTGCCAGCTCTTCGCCCATGCGCCCGAACACGCCCGGGTCACCGCCTTTCAGGCGCACCACCGACTTGCCCGCCAAGGCCAGTGACACCAGCAAATGACCGATGTCGGCCTGTGGCACGCTGTGGTGGCCTCGGGCTTTCCCGACGTAGTAGCGCTCGGTGCCGGGGGGAATCAGCGCCAGCACGTCATCCCCGACCAGACGGTCGTAGACCACGGCATCGGCCTGCATCAATAACCGTGCCGCCTTCAGCGTCAACAGCTCGACGTCCCCGCTGCCAGCGCCCACCAGGTAGACCGTACCTGCCCGGCACTCGCCGCTGAGCGACAAGCGAACGTTCGTCATCGCGTCGTCTTGCAGCGGCGCCAAGGCCCGCAGGCCAAAACGCATGAGGGCCTCAGGCCATTTCTGGGTTAACTGCTTGGCGAGTGTGCGCATTCGGCCGCTCCTGTTCGAGTAACGCGTTTAATTCAGGGATACAGCTCCCGCACTGGGTGCCGCAGGCCAGCCGTGCGCCCAGCGCCTCGAGGCTGGTATCCCCTTGATGAATAGCCTTGACGATGCTGGCCTGCCCCACCTGATGGCAACTGCACACCACCGGGCCAGCATCCGCTGCGCCATCGTCACAGCCGGCCAGCAGGCGTCGCCGCTGAGCGTTGGAGAGGGCCGCATCGGTGAACCGTTCAGCCAACCAGGCAAGCCCTGGCAGCTCGTCAGGCGGCCCGACCATCAGCCACCAGCGCAGCTGCCCATTGATCACGCTGGCTGCTCGCAAGCGCCCCGTGGCGGCGTCTTCACACCATAGCGAGGCCGGGGTTCCACACCAGTGGGCGAGCGTGGCCAGCCAATCCTCCCTCGGCTGGCAGCCCGCCAGTTGCCAGCGCGTACAGCCTGGCAAGGGAATACGCGCCCAGTAATCGCTGTCGCACCACGCGGGCGACTCGTCTGCCTGGGCCACCAGTAAGGTGGCCTGCCAGGCGATGGGTAACCGACGCAGGGCCACGGCGCCCTGCTTGGATTCTGGCTGGCCCGAGACCGGGTCGGTGATGCCTTGCAGCAAGGCGCCACTGCGCCCCTGGCCCGTAAAGCAGTCGGTCCAGTGCATGGGCACGAACACTTCCCCACGGCGCTGCCCGTGGGCAAGGCGCACACGCCCCCGATACTCCCCCGTGGCCGCGCTCAATTGAGCCAGCGACTGCGCTTCGAGCCCATGCTCGGCGGCGTCCTCGGGATGCAGCTCGATGAAGGGTTCGGCGCGATGGTTCATCAAGCGAGGCGCACGGGCCGTGCGGGTCATGGTGTGCCACTGGTCGCGCACGCGGCCAGTGTTGAGGCGCAGCGGGTAGCGCTCGCAAAGCGCCTGCTGGGGCAAACGCGGATCGATCGGCAGCAGCCGTGCACGACCGTTGGGCGTGGCAAACTGGCCATCCACGAACAGCCGCGGCGTGCCGTGGGGCGCTTGCCGAGTGACCGGCCACTGAATGGGGGCCAGCGCATCATACGCCGCCTGGCCCAGGCCGCTCAGGCCTGAGATGTCGAACAACCGCGCAGAGGCACCGCTATTTTCATAGCCGGAAAGCCGCGCATGCTCATCGAAGATTTCCCAGGGGTGGGCATAATCGAACGCTTCTGCGAACCCCAACCGCTTGGCCACCTCGCAGATGATCCACCAGTCGTGTTGAGCCTCGCCCGGCGGAGGCAGCATTCCCCGCTGGCGGGAAATGCGCCGCTCGGAGTTGGTGACCGTGCCATCCTTTTCCGACCAACCCGACGCGGGCAGCACGATATCGGCAAAGGGCAGCAGGTCGGTATGGGCCACACACTCCGAAACGATGACCAGCGGGCACTTGGCCAGGGCGCGACGCACCTGTTCGCCATTCGGCAGGCTCACTGCCGGGTTGGTGGCCATGACCCACAGCGCCGTGACTTCGCCACGCTCGATGGCCTCGAACAGCTCCACCGCCTTGTGGCCCGGCCCGTCAGGCAACGAGGCTGACAGGTGCTCCGTCGACCAGAAGCGGCTGACACGCTGGCGTGCCCCGGGCGTGTGGTAATCCATATGCGCCGCCAGCTGGTTTGCCAACCCGCCCACTTCGCGACCTCCCATGGCATTGGGCTGGCCGGTGATCGAAAAGGGCCCGGCCCCCGGCAGGCCAATCTTGCCGCCCGCCAAGTGGCAATTGATGATCGCATTGCACTTGTCGGTACCACTGGAGGATTGGTTGACGCCCTGAGAGTACAGAGTGACCACATGCAGCTGGCTGGCAAACCAGTAGTAGAAGGTCTCCAGCCGCTCTTCGTCGACGTCGCAGGCCTTCGCGACCGCTTGCAGGCTACCGGCGCTCTGCTGGGCGGCGGCCAGCGCCTGCTCGATCCCTTCGGTGTGCCGCTGCAAATAGACATCGTCCAGCTTCTGCTGGGCCGCCATCCAGGCCAGCAGCCCGTTGAACAGAAAGGCGTCGCTGCCTGGCGCGATGCCCAGGTACAGATCGGCGATATCACAGGTATCCGTGACGCGCGGGTCCACCACCACCACGCGCATCAGTGGATTACGCTCCTTGGCGACTTTCAGACGCTGATACAGCACAGGATGATTCCAGGCCAGATTGGAGCCCACCAGCACCACCAGCTCGGCCTCTTCCAGGTCTTCATACTGGCAGGGCACGGCATCCGCCCCGAAGGCACGCTTGTAGCCCGCTACGGCCGACGCCATGCATAGCCGTGAGTTGGTATCCAGATGCGGGGTGCCGAGGAAGCCTTTGAACAGCTTGTTGGCGACATAGTAGTCTTCGGTCAGCAGCTGTCCTGACAGGTAGGCCGCCACGCAGCCATTGCCATGGGCACTGCGCTGGGCCTGCAGCCGCTCGGCCGTGGCGGTCAATGCCTGCTCCCAACTCACCTCACGGCCATCGACCCGAGGGCGCAGCAGTCGCCCATGGTGGCCCAGGGTTTCATGCAGCGCCGTGCCCTTGACGCATAACCGGCCATGGTTGGCAGGGTGCCCGCGATCCCCTTCTACCGCCGCAACGCGGCCGTTTTCCAGAGTAGCCGTCACTCCGCAGCCCACGCCACAGTAGGGGCAGGTGGTGTTGACCTGAGCGGTCGTTGGCATGGCATTTCCTCCCGCGCTAAAAAGCAAAAAGCGCCCAAGCCAGCCTCTCTCAAGAGGCTTGCCTGGACGCCGTTGTCACAGGGGCACGTCACGTGCCGTACTCATCAGTGGTTTGCTGCGTTTAGCGTTATTCGACGCGATTAGTCATTGTGCTGATTATGGGCAAATGTGCTGCAATGAGCCGTTGTTGGTTGTTACCTGGAGTACTGCAAGTATTGGCCCTATATTCCAAAAAACTCATAAATATCAGCAAAAACATAAACCTAAAGAAACCGCCTCTCACATTCAGTGCCTCCACAACACGCCAGCGAGCCTTTCGCTGGTGCAGAACCACTCCACAAGGCACCAAACCAGTGCAGCCATGGCCCATATCACGGTTAATGGGGCCGCTATTGATGACGTCAAGCAGTTGATTTTAAAAAAACTATACTGCTCCAGCCATCGGCTGGCCGATTTTTTGCTGCTGCTAGTCATATGAGTTTACATCGCGCAGCCAATGGCGGTTGCGACATGTAACTGAATCTGCCCATGGGCAACGACGCCCCTGACACCCTTCCTCGTGAAGGTCGTGTCAGGGGCGTTTTTTATTCACAGGAGCCACCATGGAAACGGTCTCTCGATGCACACCCAACGCGCATCTGGTGGTCATTGGCAACGGCATGGCCAGCCATCGACTGGTCGAAACGCTGCTGCGTCACCCGGCGCGCCCGGCACGCATCACCGTGATCGGCGAGGAGCCGGTGCCTGCCTACAACCGCATCCTGCTGTCACCTCGGTTAGCCGGTGAACTGGAGCAGCAGGCCCTGACCCTGCAAGACCCAGAGGCCCTTGCCCGGCAAGGCGTGACCCTGCGCCTTGGCCAGCGCGTCGCGCAGATCGACCGTCAACGTCAGCGGGTCATCACTCACTCGGGCGATGCACTCTCCTATGACCGCCTGGTGATAGCCACCGGCTCCCGCTCGGCCATGCCCGACCTGCCGGGGGTCGCCCTGCGCGGCGTACACGGTTTTCGCACCCTCGAGGATGTCGCCACCCTGGAAGCCATTGCCCAGCGCGGTGGCCACGTGGTGGTGGTGGGCGGCGGCCTGCTGGGCCTGGAAGCCGCCGACGGCCTGCGCAAGCGCGGCGGCCCGGCACTGCGTGTCAGCCTGCTGCAGCGCAGTGAACGGCTGATGAACCGCCAACTGGATACCACCGCCGCCAAATTGCTGGAAACCACCTTGCAGGAACGGGGCATGACCTTTTATACCGGCGTGACGCTGACCGGCCTGCAAGATGACGGCCAGGGCCAGGTCTGTGCCGTAACGCTGGCCAACGGGCGCCAGCTGCCCGCCGATCACGTCATCATGGCAGCGGGGGTTTGCCCCAACAGCGCCCTTGGCCAGCAGGCGGGGCTGGCCTGCGAGCGGGCCATCCTCGTCGATGGCCATTTGACCACTTCCGACCCGCACATCTTTGCGCTGGGCGAGTGCTGCCAGTTCGAACAGCACACGTACGGCCTGGTGGAACCGATCTGGCGGCAGGTCGAGGTTCTGGCCGCCGTACTGTGCGGCGAAACGCCAGCCCATTATGCAGAAGCCCCCACGGCCACCAAGCTGAAGATCAGCGGCGTGCAGCTCTACGCGTTCGGGCCCACAGAGGCGGAACCACACCACGACACGCTGCACTACCTGGATCCTGAAAACGGCGACTACTGCCGCCTGCTGATGCATCAGGGACGCCTGGAGGGCGCCATTCTATACGGTGATACCCGGCACGGACCCTGGTACTTCGAACAGGCGCTGGCCGCCACCGATCTCACTGCGTGCCGCCATCTGCTGCTGTTTGGCGCAGCCGATGCCCAGGCCGTGCTGGCATCCCACGCATCTTCCCCATTCTCACACCGCGAGGCGGCTTAGCCATGTCTACTCAACATCCCCCACAGAAACTGATCATCGTCGGTAATGGCATGGTCGGTCACCATGTCGTCGAGCAGCTCGTCGACAGCGGTGCGCTGGCCACCTTCGAGGTGACGATCTTTGGCGAAGAGCGCCACCGAGCCTACGACCGGGTTCACCTTTCCGAATACTTCAGCGGCCGAGATGCGCAGTCCCTCGCCCTGTGCGACGCCGATTATTACGCCACTAATGGCATTACCTTGCGCAGCGGCGAAGCCGTCACCGCCATTGATCGCGAGCAGAAAACGGTGCGCACTGCCCAAGGCGCCTACCCTTATGACCAGCTGATCCTGGCCACCGGCTCGTTTCCCTTCGTCCCCCCCATTCCCGGCAACGATCAGCCCGGCTGCCTGGTCTACCGTACCCTGGATGATCTGGACGCCATTCGCGCCGCCGCCCAGGATGCCACCAATGGCGTGGTGGTGGGCGGTGGCCTGCTGGGCCTGGAGGCCGCCAACGCGCTGCGCGGCCTGAATCTGGACACCGCCGTGGTGGAGTTTGCGCCCCGCCTGATGCCCATGCAGGTCGATAGCGAAGGCGGCGAGCTGCTGCGTGAAAAAATCGAGGCACTGGGGGTTCAGGTACTTACCGAACGGGCCACGCAGCGCATCGAGCCCGGCGACACCAGCCGCCTGCGCATGGTGTTTCAGGATGACAAGGTGCTGGAAACCGACCTCATCGTCTTCTCGGCCGGTATTCGCCCCCAGGATACGCTGGCCCGTGAGTGCGGCCTGCGTATCGGGGAGCGCGGCGGCGTGGTGATCGATGACCAGTGCCGCACCAGCGACCCCAACATTCTCGCCGTTGGTGAGGTGGCGCTGTGGAACCAGAGTATTTTTGGCCTCGTGGCGCCGGGCTACCAAATGGCCAAAACGGCGGTCTCGACGCTGACAGGCGGAGACGCCTGCTTTGGTGGCGCCGACATGAGCACCAAGCTCAAGCTATTGGGTGTGGATGTCGGCTCTATCGGCGATGCCCACGGCACCCAGAATCCGGGAGCCCGCATGTTCCGCTATCTGGACCCCCTCACCCAGGTCTACCGCAAGCTGGTGGTCAGCAGCGATGGCAAGAAGCTGCTGGGGGCGATGCTGGTAGGCGATAACAGCGTGTACGACACCCTGCTGCAGTATTACGCCAACGGCATCCCGCTGCCCAAAGAGCCCGCTGCGCTGATTCTTCCTCAGCAAAGCGGCGCTGCCCCGGTACTTGGCCCGGATGCGCTGCCGGAAACGGCGATGATCTGCTCTTGCCATAACGTCACCAAAGGCCGTATTTGCAGCGCCATCGACGAGGGTGCCAGCGACCTGGCCAGCGTGAAAGGGGCCACCAAGGCCAGCACGGGCTGTGGCGGCTGCACTTCCCTGCTGAAAAGTGTCGTGGACCACGAGCTGACCGCCCGCGGTGTCGAGGTAGACACCTCGATCTGCGAACACTTCGCCCACACGCGCCAGGAGCTTTACGACCTCGTGCGCGTGGAAGGCATCAAGACGTTCAGCGAGCTGATGGCAAGGCACGGTAACGCCGATACCCACGGGTTGGGCTGCGACATATGCAAACCCGCCGTGGCGTCGATCCTCGCGTCCTGCTTCAACGAACCGATTACCGACGCTGCCCACGTGCCGCTGCAAGATACCAACGACACTTTCATGGCCAATATGCAGAAAAACGGTACCTATTCGGTGGTGCCGCGCATTGCGGGCGGTGAAATCACCCCGGATAAGCTGGTGGTGCTGGGGCAAGTGGCCCAGAAATACCAGCTCTACACCAAGATTACCGGCGGCCAGCGCATCGACCTGTTCGGCGCACGGCTGGAAGACCTGCCGGCCATTTGGGGCGAACTGATCGAGGCGGGCTTCGAGACGGGCCACGCTTACGGCAAGTCGCTGCGCACCGTGAAATCTTGCGTCGGCAGTACCTGGTGCCGCTACGGCGTACAGGACAGCGTGGGCATGGCGATTCAGTTAGAGAACCGTTACAAGGGCCTGCGCGCACCGCACAAGATCAAGTTCGGAGTTTCCGGCTGTACCCGCGAGTGCGCCGAAGCGCAGAGCAAAGACATTGGCATTATCGCCACCGAAAACGGCTGGAACCTCTACGTGTGCGGCAACGGCGGCATGCGCCCCCGCCATGCAGAACTCTTCGCCACCGATTTAGATGACGAGCAGCTCTACCGCACCATTGACCGTTTTCTGATGTTCTATGTGCGCACCGCCGACCGTTTGCAGCGCACCTCGGTATGGCGGGAAAACTTGGAAGGCGGCCTGGACTACCTGAAGGAGGTGATTCTGGAAGACAGCCTGGGTATCAACGATGAGCTGGAGCGCCAAATGCAGCACGTGGTGGACAGCTACCAGTGTGAGTGGGCCAACGCCATCAGCGACCCGGAAAAGCTCAAGCGCTTCCGCAGTTTCGTCAACGACCAGCGTCCCGACCCGTCGATCATCATGACTTCCGAACGTGGCCAGCTGCGCCCCGTATAACTTCGCCCATCCGCCACGAGAATCGCCATGACCGCGACTGCACAGCACACAATGCCGAGTTCAGACTCCATGTCGAGTACAGACACCCGCACTGATATAAGCACCACTGCCAGCGAGAATACCTGGCAGCCATTGTGCACCAGGGCCGACCTGGTCGCTTTTTCAGGCGTGGCCGCCTGGCTGGACACGCCGAAAGGCCCCGCCCAGGTGGCGCTCTTCTACGTACCCGGCCACGGACACGAACTCTACGCCCTGGACCACCGCGACCCCTTCTCAGGCGCCTATGTCATCGCCCGAGGTATCGTCGGCGACCTGCAGGGCAAGCCCGTCGTGGCCTCCCCGCTGTATAAACAGCACTTTCGCCTGGAGGATGGCCTGTGCGTGGAAGATGACACCATCAGGCTGCGTACCTGGCAGGTACGCTTCCAGGGGGAGGAGGTGTGGATAAAGGGGTAAGGTGAGCCACACGCTTCACCAACGGCGGCAAAACACCTGGCAATCCCGAGGGCTGCCCAATACGGTCGAGTAAGCCGTCAAACGCTGTTCCGCACGGAAACCCGCCTTCTCCAGCACCCGCCTGGAGGCCGCGTTCTCCTCCGCCACGATGGCCTCCAGGCGGGTGATGCCATACAGGCAGCGGGCATCCTCGATCAGGCGGTGGAGCGCTTTATGGGCCAGCCCCTGACCGCAGGCCGCTTGCGCAATGCGATACCCGACGCGGGCTTGGCCGTTGTCGATATCACGCAGATTGGCCCGGCCTACGATCCTGCCGCGCCAACGGACGATCAAGGGGCTCATCCGCCGCTGAGCATGGAGCGCCAGACACTCGACGATGTGCTGAGCCACGCCTTGCGGCGTGTAAAAGCGCTCTGGACGCGCTTCGATGTGCTGCTCGAACCAGACGCGCTCGGCTAGCTCGAAGTGCAGCAGGTCAACGCTGTCTTCAGGGCACATCAAATCAAAGGCCAAATCCTTGGCATGCTGCATGGGTATCACCTTCCTTGGGGCCTCTGAGGGCAATTCCAAAAGAAATCGCTGACATTGCCTGCCATCCTGTTGCTATGCTTGCCAGCCTCTTGATTAGGTAGGCATGGGAGCCATCAGTTCATGAAAACAGAAGCCTCGACCCTGGCTTTTTCCGCCTTCATGGCCCTCTTGATCGGCTGTGCGGGCATCATCGCCACGCTGGCCTCGAATTCTCAAGCCATTCTGTTGGACGGCCTGTTCAACCTTATCTACTTTAGCGTAGCGCTGGTGACCATCAAGGTCAGCAAACTCGCCAGCCGTCCGGACAGCGAGTCGTACCCGTTCGGCTACAGCTACTTCGAGTCATTGGTTAATCTATGCAAAGGTTTGCTGATTCTGGGCGTTTCCATCTTTGCCCTGGTCGATGCGGTGGCAGCACTGCTGACCGGGGGACGCGCCATTTCAGCAGGGCTGGCGGTTCTGTATGCCCTGTTTGCCACCGCGGCGTGCTCTTTGACGGCCTGGGTCATGCACCGCAGTCAAAGGCGTGTCAGCAGCCCGCTGGTGGCCGCCGACAAGCTCAACTGGGTGGTCAACAGCGTGATTTCAGGCGCCGTATTGGCTGCCTTTTGCCTGGTTCTGGTATTTGACACCCTGGGTTGGCAAACCCTGCTCCCGTATGTGGATTCGGTGCTGGTCATTGCCGTTGTGGTGCTTTGCCTGGGCGTGCCGGTACGCATGGCCTCACAAGCGCTGGCCGAGCTACTGAACAAGACACCCGAGGAAAGCGTTGCCGCCCCCGTGCGCCAGGCGGTGGCCCGTGGCCTGGCAGACGTGGATACCGAGGAGGTTCGCGTGCGGATGGTCCGCCCAGGTCGATTGCTGTACGTGATCGTGCACGTGGTGCTGCCAGAGCACCTGCCCAACCTGTCCTTGAAAGCGCAGGATTCCCTGCGCCAGCGCATCGACCAGGAGGTGCGTCAGCACTACTCCCCGGTGGTCTGCGATGTGGTCTTTACTTCCGATCACCGCTGGGCGGCGCCCTCCTGCGGCATGCTGATAGAAAAAGCGCGTTGAAGCACTCGTTCCATACCATGAAAGGCAACCGAGGGTGCCTTTCATGTGCTTCTTCACTGTTTTAGCTTATCCGTATCAGGATTCGGGTTCGATGCGATACAGGCCGCCATCTTCCTCGTCGGTCAGCACGTAGAGGTAGCCGTCCGGCCCCTGACGCACATCGCGAATACGGCCCAGGGTATCCGCCAGCAATACTTCTTCATGGGTGACTTCGTTGTTGTCGTCCAGCACCAGCCGGTGCAGCTGCTCACGCTTGAGCGACCCTACGAACAGGCTGTTCTGCCACTCGCTGACGCCATCGGCGGTATAGAACACCATGCCGGAAGGCGCCATCGACTCTTCCCACACGTGGGTGGGCGCGGTCACACCGGGCGCTTCGGTGCCCAGGCCGATATGGGCATCGGTCGTATATTCGGTGCCGAAGGCCACCATGGGCCAGCCGTAGTTGGCGCCCGCTTCGACACGATAGAGCAAATCGCCACCGTTCGGCCCATGGTCTACCGCCCATAGCTCGCCCGTCTCAGGGTGCAGCGTGAGCCCCTGATTGTTGCGGTGGCCATAGGAGTAGATTTCAGGACGCAGGTTGCCGGGCTCGACCCCGATGAAGGGGTTGTCCGGGTGGGCGCCACCCTCTTCAAGCAGGCGGATCATCTTGCCGCCCGGGTTGGTCAGGTCTTGCGGCAGGTTCTGCACGTTGCGGTCGCCGATGGGGAAGATGATCTCGCCGTTGCCCGGAAACGCGATGCGCGAACCATAGTGAGCGCCCGGATGGGTGCGCGGCACTTGGGTATAGAGGGTTTCGAGATCGACCAGCTCGGCGCTGTCCGCATCGATACGCGCTCGGGCCACCGCCAAGCCGGTGCCGTAATCCGGCTCGTAGGTACTGAAGGCGCGGGGGTCACCAGGGCTGGAGAAGGTAAAATAGACCCAGCCATTCTCGTCATAATCAGGATGCACGGCCACGTCCAGCAAGCCGCCTTGATTGCCACCCTCCGTGGCAGACTCCTCATCCTCGTCGATGTCCGTTTTGGGCAAGTTACCCAGCTCGGTCACGCTGTCGCCATCGACCAGGTGCAGACGCCCGGGACGTTCCGTCACCAGCATCCGTCCATCCGGCAGCCATGCCACCGCCCAAGGATGCTCCAGCCCACTCAACACCTGCGTGATGGTGAAGCGGGTCTCTTCACTTTCTACGCCACTGGCAACTTCTTCATTGACCACGCGGACATCAGCGTGCAGGGCGCTCGCGCTGCCCAGCAGCGCAAATGCGGCCGTCCAATGGGGTAGTTTGCCAACGGAAAGCGGAAATCGTCCCTGAGTCTTCATGCGGTGCTCCTTGCTTGAACCCAAAAAAGTTAAACATTAGCGTTATCACCGGTTCAGCCTAGAAGACCCTGGTAGAGGCAGCAACAATAGTTAGCAAGCGAATCTAAGAAGCACTATCCGCTATCGTGACCACCCACGCTGGCCGAAAAAGCGCCGGCAAAAACTCGTCGGGGTAACCGCCCGGATTGGCGATCACCCGCGTACCGGCGCACATCGTGTCTACTGGCTCATGCACATGCCCATGAATCCACAGATCCATCTTTCCCATCAAATGGGGAAGGTGGGAGGCAAAGGCAGGAGATAGCGCATCCCCGAGATAGCGCTCTGGAATGCAGCAATGCAGAGGCGCGTGATGGCTAATGACTACGCGGCGCCCTTCAAAGGGTATGGCAAGCTCTTTCTCCAACCATGCCACAGCAGCAGCGTGCAACCGCTGACTGGCCTGGGGGGTGAACACCTCATCTTCATCAAGCGTGATCACGCTAAAATCTGGCATATAGCGCTGAGCCTTGGTGTACGTCTCATGGGGGTCACGGGTAGGGTCATCGGCGTAAAGCGCAAAATCTGTCCATAATGTCGTGCCGTAAAAACGTACGCCGCCCAAGTCGACACTGCGGTTATCCAGCAGCTCGATACCCTGGTTAGCTGCCTCCACCACAAGCGCTTCTCTCAACGTCGGCATGCAGGTGCCATAAAATTCATGGTTACCCGGTACGTACAAAATGGGGAGGTCAGGAAACTGACTTCTGGCCCATGCAAGCCCTTCGGTATGACGATGAATATCGCCCGCCAACACCACTATGTCGGCCGCTACCTCCGGCAGTTCGCGCTGCCCTGCAAAGTGCTCCAGGTGTAAATCTGACAAGACTCTCAAGCGCATCCGTCTGCTCCTTTGTTGAATGCTCGCTCACGCATTCGTAACGCTTACTTCAAGCGTCAGGCGGGCGACAAACTCCTCGATCAAGGCCACTACCGTGGATTCTGCTTCACGATGGGGAACGTGGCCGACGCCTGGCAGGATGTCACAGTGGGCTGGGCCGTGGGTGTAGCGCGCAATGCGCTCTGGCTGGCGGTGGGAACCATATTCGTCTCGCTCGCCGTGCAGTACCAGGGTCGGGCACTGCACGCGCTCGAGTGCGGGTACCAGCGTCCACTCTGCAAAGTCGGGGTGCAGCCATGTGTCGATCCAGGCATCGAGCACCCAGCGCGCGTTGTCGCCATGGTACTTGGCTAGCTTGGCAAACTGGTCGGGCTGTTGAAACGCTTCCTTGGCCGCTTCGATACCCTGACGAGTGCGCGGTTCGTTGAACGCCTGCGCGGCGATCGTGATCAAGCCTCGGCAACGCTCCGGCTGTTGGCCTGCACAGTGAACGGCCATGCAGCCTCCTACGCTGTGCCCTAGGGCGATGAAGTGGGTAATTGCCAGCGCCTCCAGCAGTGCTGCAACCGCTTGCCGGTATTCGTCCTCGATGAAGGTATGGGGCGGTTTCGCCAATCGAGCGTCAGAACGCCCGAAACCCGCACGGTCGTAGGCAACGACTGGGTGCTGCGTGGCCTGGCAAAGGGCGGCGGGAAAGCTGCGCCATAGTTCCACACAGCCAAGCGAGTCGTGAAACAGCAGAATCGGCACCGCCGAGCGTGCATGGCGCGGCTGCCAGGTGCGGGTAAACAGACGACCGCTGGGGGTATCTACCCAGCGGTCATGAACGGTCACTGCATCCGAGTGTGAGGTCATGGCATGGCTCTTTGTGTTGTCAGTGTTGTGTGAGCTGCTGACAACATAGCATGCCACTGCCGTGCTAGCGCTTCAGGAAATTGCTTTTGACCAGATGCACCACATCATCCATCCGTCCGCTCAACACCGCCTTGGCCGAGTACAGCGCGGTCGAGGCGACCTGCCCTGCTTCTACCTTGGGCGGCATGACCAGCTCCATGGGGTTGACCACTACGTCCAGCAGCGCGGGGCCAGGTTGAGCCAGCCACTGGCTGATGGCCACGTCCAGCTCCGACTGCTGCTCTACCCGGCGCCCCCACAGCCCCATGGCCTTGGCTACTTCTCCAAAGTCGGGGTTCTGCAGCTCTGTGTAGCTATCCAACAGCCCCTCCACTTTCTGCTCCAGCTCCACGAAGCTCAGGGAGCTGTTGTTGTACACCACGATCTTGAGCGGGATTCGTTGCTGGACCAGGGTGAGTAAATCGCCCATGAGCATCGTCAGGCCACCATCGCCACACATGGCAATCACCTGGCGATGGGGGTAGGCCAACTGAATCCCCAAGGCCTGCGGGTAAGCGTTCGCCATGGTGCCATGCTGAAGGCTGGAGTGGGTGCGGCGGCCCTCCAGGGCACGGATATGGCGCAGCATCCACACGTTGACACTGCCGGTGTCTGCGGTCAGCACGGCGTTGTCGGCCGCGTGCCGGTCGATGGCCAGGGTCAGCTCTTGTGGGTGGATCGTATCGTTATCCCTGGTTTGATGAGCCGACTTTTCCAGCGACTTGGCATAACGCTTGCGGCATTTTTCCAGCCACCGGGTGTGCGTATTGGGTTGCACCACCTGGCACAGCGCTTCACAGGTGTCCCGAGTGCTGCCGACGATGCCCACATCCACCGGGTAACGTTTGCCTATCTGGGCGGGGTCCACATCTACCTGAAGAATACAGGCGCGCTCCGGGTAGAACTGGCTGAAGGCAAAATTGCATCCCAGCAGCAACAGCGTGTCGCACTCCGCGACGGCATGGTAGCCACCTTCCAGACCATATACGCCGGTCATGCCTACCTGATGAGGGTTATCGTACTCCATGAAGTCCTTGGCACGGGAGGTCCAGGCAATCGGCGCCTGGAGCTTTTCTGCCAGCGCCATGACCTGCTCGCGGGCGTCTTCACAGCCTGCGCCTGCAAAGATGGTGATATTGCCCCCCTTGTTGAGCTGCTCGACGGCGGGCACCAGCGCCTCGGCACTGGGGCGCACGGAGTAGCTGAAGCGGTGGGTACGGTAGCCCAGGGTGCTGTCGGGCGTTTGCGTCATGATATCGCCGGGCACGATCAACACCGCCACGCCGCGCTTGGTAAGAGCGGCCTGGGCCGCCAAGGCAGCCATGCGGCGCGCCTGCTCCGGCGATACCACGGTTTCACAAAACACGCTGTACTGCTGAAAAATGGCGCTCTGATCGACTTCCTGAGGAAACTGGCTGCCGGTTTCACCCAGTGATATCTGCGAGGCAATCAATACCACGGGGGAGCCATTACGGTGGGCATCGAACAGGCCATTGACAAAGTGCAGGCTGCCAGGCCCACAGGAACCGGCACATAGCGCCAGCTCCTGAGTGATATAAGCCTCTCCTCCTGCTGCAAAGCCGCCCGTTTCCTCATGGCGAACGCCTATCCATTCGATATCGCTCTGCCGGAGGGCATCGGTAAAGTGATTCAGCGTATCCCCTACCACGCCATAACAACGTTTGGCACCGGCGTCTTGCAGTGTTTCGACAATGATTTCAGCTACATTTGCGCTCATTTGCGACTCCTTTCGCGACGATGACATTTAGGCACTCCTTTCAGCCTAGCTGCTGTGACGTGGCTTTGCCGAATGGATGAACGCAAAGCAAATGCTGCATTGCAGCAAAAGCCGTCTATAATGAATAGGCGGTATCCCAAGAGGAGTACGCAATGACACTATCAACGGATCTAACGAACGAGGATACGGAAGTAGTCAACTTCTGGTGCCAATACGCACAGTGGCAGCAGGCCGCCAATGAAGCCGTCAGTGCTTATGTCGATCAGCGTCAGTCCGATCAGTAGCACGCGGCCTCCCGGCTTTTCTGTATTTCTCTCCCTCCCTTAGACGAAAAGATAACACCCCAAGCCGACATGACCTGTCGGCTTCTTTTTCTATGAAAACCTTTTCCATTCAGTAAAATAGGAGCATTTCAGACTGACATGTAAGCAATCGCTTACGGGCTATGGCAAAACACCTACACCCTTTGGACTAGCCAGCTCGTTCAAAAGCGAATAATATTCATATCACAGCTAACTTGCTGCAACGCACAACGTAGGCTGTGTATAACAAAAACGACTCATTAACCTCTGCTCCAGGAGTAAGTGCCATGCCGACTACCCGTAGCCAAGCCAACCCCGATGTCATGGAAGTATGGGCAACCCGCGCACTGCAACAGCGTGCCGCCTTCGATGCCCTGGCCGACTATATGCGCCAGCAATAACCCTTGCCATACGGCTACCCAAAACGCTCCGCCAGTGCGTATATATAGATACGTCGCACGGGAGCGTTTTCTTTTTATCGAACACTCCTTTTTCTTATCATCAGCACGTTGCTCGTGACACCTCTTTATTCATTGTGAACGTTTGATCGTCAGGTTCATTGACCTGTTATGAATTCGCACAGAGCAAAATAAAGATGGCTTTGGGTAGAGACACATCAAAAATTCATTTAACATTACCTCGCTTTAAACAGCAGTAAGCATTATGCAAACTGGAATAGTCATATAAAAGAAGGAACGACAGGCCACCATGTCGGATCAGCAAATGCAGCAAATCGGCGATCAAACGATTGCGCAATTGGATGCTGAAAACCAGGTGGCTCCTGGCGATAGTGAGTACGCGCAGCGTTTGGCTAATCTCACTCAAGGTTGGGAAACCGTCGATGGCAGCACGCTGGAATATGACGTTTACTTGCGTGATGAAATCAACGCCTTTGCGGTGCCCAACGGCGCTATCCGGCTTTACAGCGGTTTGATGGATGAAATGAGCGACGAAGAAGTACAGTACGTGATTGCTCATGAAATTGGCCATGTGGTGCTCGGCCACTCCAGGCGCGCCTTTCAAGTCGCCTATGCCGCCTCAGCCGCGCGTGAAGCAGCTGCCGCAAGCGGCAGCACCACCGCAGCGGCACTCTCCAGTTCCGAGCTGGGTGCGCTGGGTGAGAAACTCGTCAATGCTCAGTTCTCCCAGCGCCAGGAAAACGAAGCCGATGACTTCGCCCTGGAACTCATGCGCCGCCACGACCTGAATACAGAAGCCTCCGTTTCAGCGCTGCGCAAGCTCGAGGCCAAGTATGGCAATAGCCGTAGCGTCTTCTCCAGCCACCCCGCTGCCGGTGATCGCGCCGACCGCCTGGAAGCCCAGCTCTAATGTAGCTTGGCCACGAGACGCGGCAAATTTGATCGTTACTGGTTTGATCGTTACTGGGCAGCCTATGCCTGGTAACGATCATGGAGGCCGAGTTCTGGCTCAATCCTTCGGTTGTTGCGCTTCGAGTTCGGCCAGATAGCGCTCTTGCAAGATATACATACGCTTTACATCGCGATATTTGCCATTGATGAAAAACTCCTGCACCAAATACCCCTCTTCTATAAAACCGCTTTCCTCGTATAAGTGAATGGCCTTGACATTCTCTACCGCGACGATCAGATAGACCTTGTGCAAGTTCAATATGGTGAAAGAGTAGTGTAGCGCTTGCCGTATCAGCGAACGTGCGAACCCTTTGCCCTGATGCTCTGGCGTAATGATGATCTGAAACTCGGCGCTACGGTGGATGTAATCGATTTCGATCAACTCCACCAGGCCAATCGCACTACCACTACTGTCTTCGGCAACGAAACGGCGCTCTGCGTTATCGTGAATATGCTTGTTATAGAGCTCTTCCAGCTCATCGAAGGACTCGTAGGGCTCTTCGAACCAGTACGACATGATGCTCTGGTTATTATTCAACTCATGCACGAAACGCAGGTCGTTGCGCTCCAGCGCCCTTAGATACAGTACGGGGCTCATGATAAGTGTCTCATTCAATCGCATTGACTCAGTGGGTTACCGGGCTTTGTCTGGTGGGTGAGCGATAAGTTCAGCGTGCCCGCTGGCGCCGTTCGAAAGAAAACAGGTCGCTCAGCGGATGCCGCTTGCCTTCGAGATGGGCTCTCAAGAGATGTGCACCTATCATGCTGTACGTAATACCATTTCCGCCATAGGCCATGGCAAAGTGCACGTTCGGCCCCAGCGCCTCATGGGTCCCGAAATAAGGCAGCCCGTCCTCGGTTTCAGCAAAGGTACCCCCCCCAACTGAAGGCAGGCGTCATACGCAGAGAAGGCCATAGCGAAGATACCCTTTCAGCCAGCGATGCCGCTTTTTCAAGCACCCGCGCGTCCCTGCGCTCAGGAAGATCCTCCTCGTCATCTTCACCGCCCACCAGCAAACGCCCATCATGGGTGGAGCGCAAATAGAGGTAGGGGCGCGCTGATTCCCAGACCATGGTATCGCGAAGCTTGCCGAGCATGCCGACTGGCAAAGGGTCGGTGACGAACGCGTAACTGCTGCGGTTGCTGGCGACCGACTCTGGCAGCCATGTCTGGCTTTCATAACCGGCCGCAATGATCACCTGCTGACAGCGTACCAGGGCGCCGTTGCGCAAACGAACCCCCATGGTCGCCCCGTCTGCCTCCAACGACTCTACCGCGGTTCGATCGTATACGTGCCCACCTCTGGCAACGACCTCATCAAGCAGTTGGTAAGCCATGCGGTAAGGGTCCACGGTAGCCGCCAGATGCGAGAGGATACCGCCGGATGCGCTAAAGCCATACGCTTCCTGCAACTGCTCGGGCGAACACCACTGCACATCGAACCCCCACCGCTTGCGAATGGCAAACTCGTCCCGAAGAGAAGAGAGATGGCCCGCTTCACTGGCAAAATAAAGGCTCTGTTGGCGACGAAAGGCGATATCGCCCAGCTCTGCCGCACGGGCGGCCAATGCATGAACCGCCTCGGCACACCCTTGATAGGCCATGACGGCACTCGCTTCACCGTATTGCTGCGCCAGGTGGTACAAGTGTGTATCGATTTCGTACTGCAACAGCGCCGTACTGGCCGCCGTGCTGCCCCACCCCACGTCACGACGCTCGAGGACGGCCACGTCATGCCCATGGCGTGTCAGCTCGTCGGCGATCAACGCCCCGGTGATACCGCCGCCGATGATGGCTATGTTTACCTGAAGATCATGGGTAAGCTGAGGATAACGGGTCAACAAGCCATTGCTGACCGTCCAGAAGGGGTAGCCACTTTTAAGATCCATTTTTTCGCCTATGCTGGGTGATCCTGTCACCCATTAACCATAGTGGTTTATCGGTGATCTGCCCGACAGCCACGCTGTGAACAAGGAGTCACGATGATCGATTTACGTAGCGATACGGTCACTCGCCCCACCTCCGCGATGCGGGCAGCCATGCTGGCAGCGCCTCTGGGCGACGATGTCTGGGGCGACGACCCGACGGTCAACGCCTTTCAAGCGACCCTTGCCGAGCGCACGGGCAAGGAGGCTGCCCTGCTGTTCTCCAGTGGCACCCAAAGCAATCTGGTGGCGCTCATGGCGCACTGCGAACGCGGCGATGAGTACATCGTGGGCCAGAATGCTCATACTTACCGCTACGAAGGCGGCGGCGCCGCCGTGTTGGGCAGCATCCAGCCACAGCCAATAGAACACGCCGCAGACGGCAGCCTGCCACTCGACAAAATCGCTGCCGCCGTCAAAGCCGACGACGTTCACTTTGCCCGTACGCGGCTCCTGGCGCTGGAAAACACCATCGGTGGAAAAGTGCTGCCCGCCGAGTACGTTCAGCAGGCCACCGAGCTGGCGCGCGCTCACGGGCTGGCAACGCACCTGGACGGTGCTCGGCTCTTCAATGCCGCCGTCGCCACGGATACCTCGCTGAAGCAGCTGTGCCAGCCGTTCGACAGCGTGTCACTCTGCTTTTCGAAAGGGCTGGGCACGCCCATGGGTTCGGCGCTGGTAGGGTCGCACGCGTTGATCGAGCGCGCACGGCGCTGGCGCAAGATGGTAGGGGGCGGCATGCGCCAGGCGGGCATCATCGCCGCGGCCTGCCAGCATGCCCTCGACCATCACGTGGCCGACCTGGCCCATGATCATCGCCGCGCGGCGCGTTTGGCAGAAGGGTTGGCAGCGCTGCCCGGGCTCGAGGTCACCTCTCACGCCACCAACATGGTGTTCTTGCGCGTCGATCAGGCCCACGTGGCCCCGCTAGCTGCCTGGCTGAAAGAGCACGACATTCTGATCCAACTGCTTTACGCCACGCGACTGGTGATCCATCGCGATATCGATGACGCCGCTGTCGAGCGTGTGCTGGAGGTCATGGGGCGCTACTTCGACGCGGCGGCATCACGATAGCAGTGTCGACCCCAAGGCCAGGTGCACAGCAATCACCAGCATCATCACGCCAATGGCGCCATCGATGACGCGCCAGGCGCCGGGGCGAGAGAGCCAGGGGGAAAGCGCCGAGCCACCCCAGGCCAGCAAGCTGAACCAGAGAACCGAGGCCGTCGCGGCGCCCGCTACGAACACCCCGGCGCTCTCCTGCTGGGCCCCGACGGCAGGAATCAACAGCAGCGTATCCAGATACACTTGTGGATTGAGCACCGTGACAGCCAGGGTCGCCAACAGCACGCCGCGTAAACTGCGTGTGCGTGCGTGGTTGGCGGTCAGCCCCTCTCGGCCACTACCTGCACGCCACAAGGCCTGGGCGGCCAACCAGCCCAGAAACAGCACCCCTACCCAGCGCAGGGCCTCCATGGCATTGGGCATGGTCAGCAGGAACGCACTCACGCCAAACATGCCAGCGGTCAACAGCACTATGTCCGCACTCATGCACACACCCGCCGACCACCAGTGGTACTCCCGACGAATGGCCAACCCCAGCACATAGGCGTTCTGTGCACCAATGGCCATGATGATCCCGCCGCATACCACGAGCCCCGTTATATAGCTCTGCCACATGACCTATCCCTATCGCTGCTGCAAGAAGTGAAGCGCTACGATAGGCGGCAACGTCAATAAATAAAAATCATACTGTGAATAGGCCATTAGCTTTTCTTATAGGTGTGATGTCTCGCTTGCCACGCAGGAGCAACACCACACTGCTGATCAAGGCACCTCATGCGTGCCGGGGTCTCAAGAAAAGAGGCGACAAACCGAGTGCCCGACGGCGGGAGAGACCGTCATGGTGCTTTCATCCGCTCACTCGGGCCACCGCGTCGCGGCTGGCCGCTGCGCGCTGCTCACCGGAGAGCTCGACGAGCTGCCCGCCGCGCATTTCCAGCAGTCGGTCGGCCTGGTCGAAATAGTGGTCATCGTGGCTGATCACGACCAGCGTTTTGCCCAGCGCCCTGAGCTGCGGCAGTAGCTCGCGGTAGAAGACGCGCCGGAACTGAGGGTCCTGATCGGCGGCCCACTCATCCAACAACAATAGGTCGCGCTGCTCCGCAACGGCTAACAGCATCGCTAGGCGTTTGCGCTGACCCTGGGAGAGGTTGGCATTAGTGACGCGGTCGCCGTCGAAATCGAGCTTGTTCTGCATGGCCAAGGCGGCCAGCCACTGTTCCACCAAGGCCGGGTCGGGTGCCTCGCCCCTTGGCCCCATCAACCGGCCAAACAAGTGCAGGTCCGTGTAAATGGCCGAAAAGTGCTGTCGATAGCGTGTCCAGTCTTGGTCGCGCAGCGGCTTGCCATCGACGCGGACACAGCCACGCTGAGGGTGGTAAAGCCCGGTCAGTAGCCTCGCCAGGGTCGATTTTCCGCTGCCGTTTCCGCCAATCAGAAAGACCACTTCGCCACGCTTCAAGGTCAAATCGATAGGACCAATGGCAAAGCCCGAGCGCGATTTCTCATCCGGATAGCGATAGCAGACCTGCTCCAGGGTCAGTTCCTGCCAATCGTGGCGCAGGGCCGCGTGGCCGAAGGTCTCACTGTGCTCGGCCAGCTCCAGACTACGAATCTTTTCAAACGCGACTCGGGCGTTGATCAGCGTCGGGAAAGCGCCTATCGCCTGTATCAGCGGCGCGCGCAGAAACAGCAGCGTCAGCGAAAAGGTGGTGGCCACCTGCACCGATGCCCAGCCAAGGCCATTGGCCAAAAAAAAGGTGATGCCAATCGCCCCTAGCATCATGATGTTGAACCAGTTCACGGCGCTGAGATGATAGGTATCGCCCAGAATGTAATGACGGCGACAATCCTTGGCGTTGGGCGTATAGACATCGCGGTACAGCCATTCGGCGCGGTCGCGGTTGAGCGCCAGCTCTTTGCGCCCCTCGATCACGGCCTGGTAATCCGCGTAGAGACGATCCTGTATCTCGCGCAGCTTGGCCATGTGCCCATAGACTCGCGCCACCAGACGCATACCGATGACCACCGTCACGATCACCCACAATGCGGAGATCCCCAGCATGGCAGGCGAAAGCCACCACAGGTAAAGCGTGGCACCCACCGTCAGCACCCCGCCTTGCACCAGCTCCGGCAAACGTATGAAGGCAACGGTGACCGAGTTCACATCGGTGGAGAGGCTCGCCAGCAGGCGCGCACTGCCGATTTGCTCGGCACGCTCGAGATGGGTATCCAGAATACGCTTGATCAACTGCCCCCGCAGCCGATAAACGAACTGGTGGCCCAGTGTGGTCAGCGCCAATTGCGATGCCAGGGTAATCACCAGCAGCAGCGCGATAAGCCCCAGAAACTCGGGCAGAATACGCCAGGGATCAACGAAGGAACCCAGCAGCCGCTGATTGATAAACGCGATGACGCCAATGCCCAGGCCTGCACTGGCCAGACTCAGTAGCAATACGGCGACGAACGGCCAGCGATAATCACGCCATACGATCTTCAACAGCTCCATCACCACGACTCCTGGGCTTTTTTTATATCACCACCAATAGAGAGGGCAATCACAACCGCCGCAGCCCCCACATGAAATAGGCGCCGCCGATCAAGGACGCCACCAGGCCCGCCGGTATCTCATAGGGAAAAATAATCTGGCGCCCTACCCAGTCCGCCAGCACCATCAGCAGCATGCCGATCAATGCCGCGCCCAGCAGATGCTGCCCTGCCCGAGAGAAGCCGACCAGGCGCGCCATATGCGGTGCCAACAAACCAATGAACGACAGCGGCCCAACCACCAGGGTGGCGCAGGCAGTGAGTAGCGCCACCAGCAGTAGCAGCGCCAGGCGGGCACGGTTAAGCGTTACTCCCAGCGCTCTGGCCGTCGCTGCGCCTAATGGCAAGATATCCAACCAGCGGGTAAAGGGTCGCGTGACCAGCGCCAGTGCCGAGGCAATCCCCCCGACCACCACCGCATGGGTGACATCTACGTAGTAGGTAGAGCCCGCCAGCCAGGCGATCACCTGCTGACCACGCGGGTCGCCGCCTGCCAGCATCACGCTGCGCACGGCGTCAAACAGCGCACTCACCGCCACCCCGGTGAGCAGCAAACGTTCAGGGAGATAGCCGCTATTACGGTTGATGCCCACCAACACCACCAGCGTTGCGAAAGCGCCCAGGGTACCCACGCCAATCAGCATCATATTGGTGGGTGCGGGCAGCAGGAAAATCCCCAGAATCAGCGCAATGGCACAGCCACCGCTAATGCCTAGCACTTCGGGGCTGGCCATGGGGTTGGCGGAAAGGCGTTGGAGAATCGTCCCGGCAATGGCCAGCATCAACCCGCTGGCAGCGGCCGCCATCGCCCGCGGCAAGCGCCACTGCATCACGTTCCAGCTCTCTGGCGAGAGCAGGTACCAGCCATCGACCCCCTGACCTACGAGCAGCCCCAGCAACGTGGCCGCCAAGAGTGCGAAGATCAATCCGGTGACCAAGCGTGACGGCGCAGCATGGCGGCGGGCAACGACACTCGCCCCTCTGGGCGGCTGATCGCCCTGAAGTTTCAGGCGCGGAATCAGCCACATCAGTAGCGGTGCCCCCAGGGCACCGGTAACCGCCCCGGTGGGAATGAAGGCTGCCCCCATACCACCGAACTGCTGCAGCAGCAGGTCCGTGGTCGCCAGCAGCACCGCGCCCAGTAGCGTGGACCATATTAGTCGTGGACCTAACCGACGTGCCCCGGCCATGCGCACGATATTGGGTGCCGCCAGGCCGATAAAGCCAATGATGCCCACCACGCTGACGATACTGCCGGTAATGAATACCGCCAATCCCATCCCCGCAAAGCGTAGATAGGCAAGCGACACCCCTAGGCTCTTGGCGCTGGCATCGTCCAGTTCCAGCACTGCTAGCGGGCGCAGCAAGAACCAGGCAGCAACGCAGCTAATCGCCAACCGAGGCCAGAGCACGGCCACGCCGTCCCAGCCATTTTGCGCCAGCGACCCCGCCCCCCAGATCAGCAGCCCCGACAGCGCCTCGTGGTTAAACAGCAGCAACGCTGTCGAGAGCGCGCCCAGGTACAAATTGACGACCAGGCCCGCCAACACCACCACGATAGGCGCCAAACCGCGTCGCCAGGAGAGCAGAAAAACCAGCCCCACGGCCAGCGCGCCGCCCAGCAGAGCCACCCATTCGCGCCCCACCACTAATAAGCCAGGAGCCATTAACGTGGCGGTCATCAACGCCAAATTAGCACCCGACGCCACGCCCAACGTTGTCGGCGACGCCAGAGGGTTGCGCAGCACCTGCTGCATGAGCACGCCTGCCAACCCCAAACCGGCCCCGGCAAGCAGCGCAATCGATAAACGCGGCCACCAGGCGTAGTGCAGCAGCAGCTCATCGACGGTGTCGAAAGAGGGGGCTACCAACGCTTTCCAGCCCAGCGCAATTCCCCCCTGACTCTCCAGGCCTACCCAAAACAGCACCATCATGGGCAGGCTAAGCAATAGGCAGGCCTTGGCAGGTGACACTCCGCCCAGGCGCCCCGCGGTACTTAACATGGCGAGGCCTCTTTGGCGGGACTCATGCCGCTCGCAACACTGGACGTGATAGCCAACACCCTCATGGTCTTACCCTTACCTGCATGAAAACGCGTGGACGGAAATTGCTGCATAGATCATTAACAGCGATTCTAAATGATAATAATTAGCACTACAATTGACCTTTCATACACAGGAGACCTTCCGATGGCGGCTAAACCAAATTACCGGCTTTTCGATATCACCCTCGCCCGGCGCACCCATGTCAGTGCCTCGTTAGTCCGATTCACTTTTACCGGCCCAGAGGTTGGCCACATGGCAACCTACGCTCCTGACCAACGCGTCAAACTGTTCTTCCCCAAGGGGGGCGGCAGTCTCGACCCACTGTTCGAGATCGCCAAGCTGGAAGAGCACGACTGGTACGGCGCTTATCGCGCGCTGCCAGACGCCCAACGGCCCGCTGCACGCACCCACACCATCCGTGCCCTGCGCCCAGAACAAGCTGAAGTGGATGTAGAGTTCGTGCTGCATGGCGACAACGGCCCTGCCTCACGCTGGGCCATGCATGCCCAGCCAGGCGACCGGCTTGCCATGACCGCCCCCGACGCCAATGCAGAAGGCCCAAAGCAGGGCTACGAGTGGAAGCCGCCTCAAGGCGTACGCCGTATTTTGATCATTGCCGACGAAACCGCTCTCCCCGCTGCCGCCGGTATTCTGGAAACCCTCGATGGCCTGCCGCTCAAACCCAGGGTCGAAGCGCTGCTCGAAGTGCCCCGCAGTGACGACGTTCAGCCGCTGCCTCAGGCCGCCAAACTGCACTGGCTGCCCCGCGATGCCGAACCCGACTACCAACACGGTGAACTACTGATGAGAGCGCTGCGCGATATCGATTTGCATAAGGAAATTCAAGCGCTGGGCGGCACTGGCATGCCCGGCGTTACCAACGACGAATACGACGATGAGGACGGTCCTCTCTGGGAACCCGCCACACTGGACGATAGCGCGCCCTTCTACGCCTGGATCGCTGCTGAAACCAAAGTCGCCATGCGGCTACGCCGCTATCTGGTGAACGAACTCGGGCTACCCAAACAGTATGTCACCAGCATGGGCTACTGGAGGCAGGGAAAGGCCAATGGTTAAAGGAATGGCTCACAACGAAGCACTGAATAACGGCGGCACGAGCGCGCCAGATCGAACACCCATTGGCTGGCGAGACAGCCCCAGCCGCTATGGGAGGGTCAGCCGTACACTTCACTGGCTGACCGCTGTGCTCGTCACGCTGCAATTTACCGTGCTGCTGGCCTGGCGGGGAACAGGCGAAAACGCTATCACGCTGTTGTTGGCGAGCATCGGGCCGCACGGCTCATTAGGCTTTATGCTGCTGATCGTCACGCTGATCCGCCTTGGCTGGGCATGGGTAAATCGCAAGCAGCGCCCTCCCTCCTCGGCGGGGCCAGGTGGGCGCCTGGCGCATATCGTGCATATTACCTTTTACGCGCTGCTGCTGTGGCTACCCGCCTTCGCCATGTTGCGCCAGTACGGGCGGGGCGGGGTGCTGCGCTTTTATGGCATGGAGCTACTACCTGCCGCCGAGCGCAACATTTCCTGGATGATTGCCCCTGCCGACCTTCTGCATGGTCCGCTTTCATGGCTATTATGCGGACTCGTCGTCGGCCATATCGCGATGGCACTGATCCACCGCTACTGGCTGAAAGACAACGTATTGGCGCGAATGGTGGAGGCAAGAGACCGGTAGCAGCTGTGTCCAAGCGTTCCATGTTGGCAACCATATACAGATCATGTGTACGAAGTGCATGGGCGTGATCGTAAAATCTTTTCACCCTCCCTATTAAAATGAGAACCATTAGCACTAGAATGGCACCTTCCGGTCTATTCATCGTCAGGAGTCATTCATGTTCGAGGTCAAAGGCGCCACCTTTGAAATCAATGGTAAGCGCATTCTTGCCCCCATTGAGCACACCTTTCATGAGGGCAAGGTATACGGTCTGATAGGCCACAACGGTTCGGGCAAGTCGACACTGATCAAACTGATGGCGCAGCAGCAGCCCATCACCGAAGGCGATATTTACTTCGACCAGCGCCCCTTGAGCGCTTGGGGTACCCGCGAATTTGCACGCCAGGTGGCCTACCTGCCGCAGCATTTGCCCAGCGCTGAAAACCTCACAGGCCGTGAGCTGGTGGCCTTTGGCCGCTACCCGTGGCACGGGCTGCTGGGGCGTCACAACCAGCAGGACAAGGAAGCCATCGAGCGTGCCATTGCCCTGACGCATACGGAAGCCTTTGCCGACCGCCTGGTAGACACGCTCTCCGGCGGCGAACGCCAGCGCGTATGGCTCGCCATGCTGATTGCCCAAGGCAGCCGCTTTTTATTACTGGACGAGCCACTGGCCGCCCTGGACATTGCCCACCAGGTGGAAGTGCTGGCACTGGTGCGCCAGCTGTGCGACGAACTGAACCTGGGCGTTATCATCGTGCTCCATGATATCAACATGGCCTCGCGTTACTGCGATGACCTCATGGCGCTGCACAGCGGGCGCCTGCTGGCCCATGGCGCCCCCGAAGCACTGATGCAAAATGCCACTCTGGAAGCTATTTACGGGCTCCCCATGCAGGTGATGCCCCACCCCAATGGGGAGCACCGGATTGCCGTCGCCCAGTAGGGGCGGCCAAGCCAGTCAGCCACATTGAGTGCTGGCAAGTCCGCCGTACGTTGAGGGAAGATAGGCTGGTTACCTTACCCCCGAATAGAGCGGCCATGGTGGACTACAAATCTCTTCAAGCGCTGGCAGCGGTCGTGGAAGGCGGCGGGTTCGAGCGCGCAGGCGATCTTCTCGGCCTGTCCCAATCTGCCGTTTCACAACGCATCAAGGCACTGGAAACGCGCCTGGGTCAACCGGTACTGATACGCCACCCTGAGCTGGCCCCTACCCCCGCAGGGCAGCGCCTGCTGACCCACTATCAGCAGGTACGGCTGCTCGAACGCGACCTCCGACAAACCCTCCCGACACTGGATCAACAAGCCTCCCGATTGAGAATCGCCGTCAATGCCGACAGCGTCGGCACCTGGTGGGCCGATGCCGTCGCTCCCATCTGCCTTGCCGAAGGTATACTGCTGGATCTGGTGATCGAAGATCAGGAAATCGGCTTGAAACGCCTGAAGGATGGCGATGTGGCGGCCTGCCTGTGTTCAACGCCCACGCCCATGGCAGGTGCGCGCTGCATCAAGGTCGGCGAGATGGTGTACCTACCGCTGGCCTCCCCGGGCTATATGGCACGTTTCTTCCCGGATGGCCCAACGGCCACGGCCTTTCAACACGCACCGGCCATCGTGTTTGGCCCACACGACCAGCTGCAGCATCGCTTTCTGGCGCAGTGTGGCTACCATGGGCATTTTCCCTATCACTTGTGCCCTTCTTCCGAAGGTTTCGTGCAGCTGGCCACGGCAGGCATGGGGTATGGCATGGTGCCCCAGTTACAGGCCGCTGCTCAGCTGAACAGTGGGCAACTGGTGAGTATTGCACCAGACAGTTCGCTCTCGGTACCGCTTTACTGGCACTTCTGGCGGCACAGTGGCGACCTGCTGCATCGACTAACCGAAAGACTGAACCATTTCACGCTTTAGCACCAATCTGGCTTTACCTTCATGCCTGCAGCTTCAAAGCTGGCTACACTCACGTGTGTATCGTTGGATGATCAAACGTAGCCAACGGGGCAAAGCACTGGTCGCGACGTGACTAATTTGCTACTACTGTCATCGACACACCCAGTGACAACGTATAGCGCTCGCCCGGGCCAAGGGAACCCTACAGAGGCCTGTCGAGAAAAGAAGAAAAATCAAAAAAGCGATGCTTATGGGTCCTCTCTGTTGGGTAAAGCGCCTGCTGGCCGTCCTGCTGCTGTGCCTCCTGAGCACAAGCTCGTGGGCGGTCACGGCACCGGCACTGTCTGTTTCACCGGACCAGCCGTTTTACTCGCTCAATAGCAACACTCGCTACTGGCACACACCGGAGTCGTTGACGCTGCGCGAGCTGCTGGCACTTGACCCGGCCTTCACGCCGGTATCGCAAACGTCTGACCTGCATTTTGGCTATACCGCCGAAGAGACCTGGCTAACCACTCGCCTACATAACGCCTCACCGCATCCGGTCCAATGGCTACTCAAATTCGAGTATCCGTTCATCGACAGGATTACGCTCTATACGCTGCGCGACCAGTTCAGCGAAGTACAGCTTGGGGGCAGCACTCTGCCCGTGGATGAGCGTGCCCTGGCCCATCGGCAGATCGTCTTTCCCATCCAGCTGGAAGGAGGAGAAAGCGTCACGCTGTACCTGCAAGCCAATACCTCCGGCAGCAAGTTCTTGAGCTACAGCCTGATGACCCCTGATGCGTTCCATGCGCAGAACGATCGTTACAACTTCTGGCTGGCCACCTACTTTGGCATGCTGCTCGCCTTGGGGCTTTACAACTTTTTGCTGTTCTTTGGCCTGAAGGAACGGGTCTTTTTACACTACGCCCTGTTTGCATTCGGCTTCACGCTGGCCATTCTGACCTTCAACGGCCTTGGCACACTGATGTTCTGGAGTTTTCTGGCCGAACAGACACCGCGACTGGTGGCCATTGGTTTTACCTTCGCGTCCGCCATGGCGACCCTGTTCGCCCAGAGCTTCTTGAACACGGCGCACTATACCCCTCGATGGCATCGCGTCATTTCACTGTTTCGGGTCTACTGCTGGTTGGCCTTGGCAGCGTCACTGGTGTTACCCATCCCACTGGCTTTGGTATTGACTGATGTCACGGGCCTGAGCGCCTCGCTGTTGCTATTGGTATGCGGGCTGTACGGCAGTTGGCGGCGTGTGCCCAGTGCCCGTCTCTTCGTGTTGGCGTGGAGCATTTTTCTGCTGGGTGCGGCGGTGTTTGCACTACGCAACATGGGCGTTCTGCCCGCCAACTTCATTACTTTGCACGGCATTCAAATCGGCTCGGCACTGGAAATGCTGCTGCTATCGTTTGCCCTGGCCGCCCGCTTCAACAAGCTCAAACGCCAGAAGGAGCAGGCACAGGCCGATACGGTGGCCATGCTCAAAAAGCAGGAGGCCATCCTGGAAGCCAAAGTAGCCTTACGCACTCAGGCGCTGGAACAGCTTGCCAACCATGACATGCTGACGGGCCTATTGAACCGCAACGGACTGACACGCTGCGCAGCGGCTGCCTTTAATCAGAGCTATCGCACCCACGAGCCAGTGGCACTGATCATGTGCGATCTCGACCGGTTCAAGCCCATCAATGACCAGTACGGCCACGATGCCGGGGATTTCGTGCTGCAACAGGTGGCCAAGCGGCTCGCCCATGCAGCGCGACTGGGCGACCACTGCGCTCGGTTCGGGGGCGATGAGTTCATCGTCCTGCTGAAAAGTGTCCAGCAACCGGACATCCTGGACAGCGTATGCCAACGCATCGAGCACTCCATCCGCTCCCCCATCAAACTGCCTTGTGGGGTCAGCGTCTGCGTCGGCATCAGCCTTGGCGTTAGCGGGCTGCATTGCTATCAGCGCAGCGACGAACAGGGCCACGACGCGCTGCTGGAGCGCATGATTCACGAGGCCGACCAGCATATTGCCAAGGCACGCACTGACGCTGCCGCTTATCGCTACTCTGCCAGAGGTTAGCCACGCTCAGGCAAACATCAATAACCCCGCGCATACCGCCGCCCCACCGGCGAAGGGTAAAAAACGGCTGTGACGATCTTCCGGCAGCTCCTCTTTCAGCACATTCAACACCAGCCCCCCCGCCACGAAGGCGTACAGCAGGCTGATCAGGGCATCCGTGAGCTGAATGGCATGGCCAATCAGCCAACCCGCGAACACCGCCGCCGCCAATACCCACCGGCCCTTCATCAGGTAGCGCTGACGATGGTGCTGAACCAGCCCGTGGTCGTTGACCAGAAAGTGAAACCCCATGGCCAGGAAGAAGAACAGGGCTTCCGGCAGCTGGTTGTCGCGGTACACCAGCAGATAACCGATCAACAGGTTATAGAGCGCAAAGGAGCCAATATGGATCCAGAACACGCCCCGCAGCTTGCCCAGCGATACCCGTTTCTGAGGCATGTCTCGATGGGAGTAGACCTTGGCCAACTGTTCCAGCCCATAGAACACGCCCAGCCCCACCAGGGCCGTCAGGTAGGCATTGTGCTCGAGAATGAACAGCGGCCCATGCTCGGTGATGGTGTCGTGAGCGTCACTCAAGGCGGGAAAGATATGGATAAAGACATAGCCTACCGACACACCGCCCGCAAACGAGAGCCAGGCGCTGCGCGGCAGGGCATTGAGCCGCTGCAGCTTGCCAGCGTATAGATGGATGGCCGCCAATCCCAGGGCGAAAGCAAGCTGCTGGGCCATGGTGATCACACTCCTTGTGACGCGGTGAGAACTCGTTTAGTCGAATAGACTCATGCGCTTCATCACGTTGTCGCGCTTGATACGCCAGTGGAACAGCGCCCCGGCTACGTGCAGCGTAATCAGCACTACCAGCGCCCAGCCCACCCGCTCGTGCCACATGAACAGCGTTTGCGAGAGCGCTTCGTGGCGCCCCAGAAGGCCCGGCAAGTGCCAGTGGAAAAACTCCACAGGAAAGCCGCCCGTGGCCGTGGCAGCCCAGCCCAGCAGCGGCATGACGACCAGCGCCGCATACAGCAGATGATGTACGCTAGTACTCACTAAACGCTCGAAAGTCGTCAGCGGCGGGTCATGGTCGGGCACGACGAATGCCAGTCGCGTTACGATACGCAGTGTCATCAGCAGCAGGACGGCCACGCCTAGCGTCTTGTGGCTGGTATACAGCAGGTTGGTCAGCGTATTGCCCAGCAGGCCCAGCGTTCGCTCGTAGCCCAGAAAGCCCAGCGTCAGCCCGGTGGCCAGTCCCAGCAGAACGGCCCCCGCCACCAGCCAATGCAGCACTCGGTGGGGGTAGATATAGTGATCAAGCTCGTGCATTCATGACTCCCTGCCCCGTCTCATCGTTATCATCAGCCTGCCACCTTCGCGGCACGACGTTAAATTACTATAGTCATGGAATAGCGTACTGCATGAAATAGCCTGCCGCCTGTTTCTCACGTCAAATCAACCCTCACTGGGCACGGCCAGCTGTTCTCGAATCAGCCCAGCCATGGACTGGCTGGTATACGCCACACGCCAGTGGCGCCCTGCGGCCTGAAGCGCCTGTTCCGCCACTTCCCTGAACCCCTTGAGCCGTAAGGTGACGCTGAGCCACTGCACGTGGCGCTGGCAGGCCGGTATCTGGCTGGGCGTTCCGCTGCTGATCGTCGGGGCGGTAAGCAGTTACTTCATCGGCATGCGTTGGGCACCAGCGGCAGAAGCCGCCTTGATTACCTATACTTGGCCGGTGCTGTTCGTCCTTTTGAGCCAGTGGTACCGCACGGGCCGCTTGACGTTGGCCAGCGTATCGGGAGCGCTGATCGCCTTCATGGGGGCCGCGCTACTGCTGGTGCCACAAGCGCTGGGTAGCGGTGTTGGCGGGGCCGCATCGGGCTACGCCCTGGCCCTACTGGCTGCCTGCTGCTGGGCACTCTACTCCTGGACAGGCCAGGCAGCGCCGGTCTCGCTGACGCCGCTACTGCCCCGCCTGCTGTTGATTGCCTGCGCCATGACCTTCACCGCCAGCATGCTGCTGGAAGGCAGCACGGCGCTGCCCCAGCAAGAAGCGCTGTTTGCGGGTATTGCCCTGGGCCTCGGGCCTTACGGCATCGCCATGGTGGCCTGGGATAGAGCGCTGCGCTTCGGCCATGCCAGCCTGGTGGGCAGCCTGGCCTATGGAGTACCCATTCTGGCGGCCCTGTTACTGGTCATGGCTGGCGTCAGCGTGTTGGACTGGCGGCTGCCCAGCGCCGCCCTACTGGTGGTGGTCGGCTGTTTGAAAGCAGGCCGCTAGCAGCCCTTACTCTGCGCCGATAAAACGCGGCTTGGCCACGCCGTCGAGGGCTTCAACGGGGATCGTCAAGGTGGGCTGACCTACGGCGTAGGGTGCGATGTCGTATACGTTGTACTTGACCTCCCATGCCTCCTCCAGCGGGGCAATGTTGCGACTGGGGGATAGCGGCCAGTTCGCCAGGAACTGTTCATCCTGCCCCATCTCGCTTGCCCAGCGCTGGTGAGCCTCCGTCAGCAACGTATCGAAGGCAGCCTCCTGCCCATCCAGCAGCATATCCTCGGCTTCGACCACTGCTCGGCGGCGCTCATCGATCACCATGAACGCCGTCATGGGCAATCCATGGGCTTGCCCGGCATGGTAGACATAGCTGTTCAGCTCCAACACCAGCAGGTCGTCGTGATGGGCATGAACCGTGGCTTCGAGCATGGCCTCACTGGTCATTTCCGGGGGCGTCAAGCGGTTGCCCTCTTCGGCCAGTTCGAAAAAGTGCTGGGCATACGCCTCCCAGGAAGCGGCAGGCTCGGCCTGCTCTTCGGTGATCCCCATGCCCAGGGTCAGCAGACGCTCCTGCAACTGCTGCGTCAGTGCTTCATCCTGGGGGAACTCCAGTGCTGAAATACGCACCGTCGAGCAGCGCTCTCCGTCACAGCCGGGCGCCACGAACTGCTGCTCTACGGCCAGCGTGGCCAATGCCAGCGGCTCCTCCTGAGGTTGCTGCGAAGTGTGGCAACCGGTTAGCCATACACTGCTGGCCATCAACGCGCCCACGCTCATGACCGATGTCAGACGTACCATATCAACCTCCTTGTGAATGCGATGCTGGCCATACCAGCATAAAAATGCCCCTGCACAGAGCAGAGGCATGATCACCGCGTTACCTACTGGCCCACTCAAGTGTCAGGCTGCATTTCCGTAGGCTCTGCGCTTATCTCCAGCTCGAACATGCCGCTGCCGCTAGCGCTGAAACCACGCGCGCTCACGGTGTAAGTACCCGGTAGCAGCGCCTGCTCCAGCAGGGCGTTGGTTCCCTGACCGCCGTCGTCGTCACTGTAGGAGACACCTTCGCCATACAGTTCGAGATAGGTATCGAAGTCAGTGGAGTTCATCGCCAGCGTTACCCGCGAACTCTCCGTCAAGGTTAGCTGATAGGTCAACGGTTCGCCGCTGTACCAGCCATTGATGGTTTCATTGGGGGTCAGTTCGCCTTCGTTGCGCAGCTCTACGTCTTCTGGCAACTCACGTGTTGCCACTGACAGGGTAAACAGGCCGCTGTCGGTACCGTACGCCGTGCGGGCCGTGATCTGGTAGTTGCCGGGCGCAAGGAAATCGGCAATACGGGCGTCCAGATTACCGGCACTGTCGTCGTCTTCACGGTAATAGCCGTTGGCACCTTCCAGCACGAGATAAGCATCCACATCGCTGGAATTCATCTCGATCTGGTACATGCCGGCTTCTTCGATCTCGAGCTCGTAGCTCAAGGGCTGCCCGCTGAACCAGCCATTCAGCGACTCACCCGACTGAATGGCACCGTCATTGCGCAGCTCGCCCTCGCCTGGCAGCTCACGCGGTTCTGCGACCAGCGTGAACAGGCCACTGCCATCACCAAAGGCGCTTCTTGCGGTCACGGTGTAATCACCCGGCTCCAGAAAATCGGCAATGCGGGCATTCAGGTTACCGGCGCTGTCATCGTCTTCCCGGTAATAGCCGTTGGGGCCGCGTAGCTCCAGGTAAGCATCGAACTCATCGGCACGCATCTCGATCTGGTACATGCCTGCTTCTTCGATGGTCAAGGTTACTTCGCGGGGGGTGCTTTCCAGCCAGCTATCCATGGGCGTACCCACGGCCAGCGTGTCAGAATCGCTCAGCTCGATGGTGCGGGCCTCGACGCTGTAAGGGCCATAGCTCTGGGCATCGGCACCGCTAACCACCACCATGTAGTCGCCGCTCTCTTTCACCCGATAGCGTACGGTATCGGCACTGGACAGCAGCTCCAACTGATCATCGTACAGCGCCACGATGCCCTGCAAAGCGCCGCGCAGCGACACTTCCACCAAGGCATCTTCATCCAGTTGGATGACGTAGCGGGCAAAGCGGCTACCGTCATTGCCATTCAGCTCATTGGCGGAGGTAATTTCGCCTCGGCCACGCTCGCCAAGCGTCAGGGTCTCCAGCCCATCGAAGATGCTGCCTGAACTATTGGCAGCTTCATCCGACACTTCCACTGTGTCCGGCGTGGCGGGCGCTTGAGAAAAAGATTGTGCTGCGAAGTACCCCACGGCAACGCCGCCGACAGCAACCAGCAGCAGGGTAAGAGAAGGGGACTTGGCCATAGGTGCATCCTTGATCGTAGGCAAAAACGCCGATATAGCGAAACCAGATTATAAGGCGGTTCATCGATATAAAGGGAACTTTTCCACAAAAATAACGCGCTTTCCCGGGCGGTGCTCCATGGCACACCACCCCGGTTAACTTACTGAAACACAAAGGCATAATGATTCGTTACAAAAAGCGCAATTATGGAGCTATCTGCGTCGATCTTCTTAAAGCTTGCCGACGCTCCATGCGCGGGCTACTATCAGCAGGCCAATTTGGCGCCTCATCGATAAAAGCGGAGTCCGCGACACGAACCTCTGAGGTACTCCAATGGGAGCCCTAAAACACCTGGTACGAACGACTTGCCTGGCCACACTGCTGGTATTTTCTACCGCTCACCAAGCAGTTGCCAGTCAATCAGCAGTAAACCCGAAGCTCGAAGAAGGCGTTGCCTCTTTCTATAGTGATCGCTTTCAGGGTGCCATCACCGCTAGCGGTGAAACCTTTGATCAGCAAGCTCTCACGGCGGCTCACCCAAGCCTCCCGTTTGGCACCAAAGTGCTGGTCACTCGCCCCGACACAGGGCAGGAAGTAGAAGTGATGATCAATGATCGTGGTCCCTTCGTTCAAGGGCGTGTCATCGATCTTTCAAAGCGAGCGGCGCGCGCACTAGGCATGGTACGCCGAGGCACCGCCCCAGTGATGATCACTCTGGTAGATTAACGGATAACACACCCGCGAGCGTGTGCTACCCCTTAAGCGATCCTGCTAACTAAAAGCGGCCCTCTCGGGGGCCGCTTTTTTATAGCGTAATGAACCTGAAAGCAGGCTAATGGTCTTTATGAGGCAAGGATTACCGCGTTCCCTGACAGCAGGAGGCTATGATGATTTCTCGTTTCTATACGCTCACGACCTACCCCGAAGGTTTACCCGACCTCTCTACGTTCGCGCTGGAAAGTGCCGAGCTGCCGGAACTGGAAGAGGGCGAGGTTCGCATCCAGAATCGCTGGCTCTCGGTAGACCCTTACATGCGCGGCAGAATGACGGGCATGCGCACTTACATTGCCCCTTTCGAGCTGGGCAAGCCCATGGAAGGCGGCGCCATTGGTGACGTCATCGCGTCAAGGCATCCCGATATCAAGGAAGGCCAGCGCGTCAGCCACATGGGCGGCTGGCGAGACATTGCCCAACTGCCGGGCGAAAGCGTCACCCCGCTGCCGGAAGGCGACGCCCCCGAGCAGGCTTACCTCGGCGTGCTGGGCATGCCGGGCATGACCGCCTGGACAGGCCTGAACCTGATTGCCGAATGCAAACCCAGCGATAACGTGCTGGTCAGTGCCGCCAGCGGTGCCGTGGGGTCACTGGCGGTACAGCTGGCCAAGGCCAAAGGCTGCCATGTGGTGGGCATTGCCGGGGCAGCCCATAAGCTGGCCTGGCTGGAGTCGGTAGGCGTCGAGCCAGTCACCTACCAGGACCGCACTGCGCAGGAGCTCAGCGACGCCATCAAGCTTGCCAGCCCGAACGGCATCGACGTCTATTTCGAAAACGTGGGGGGCATCTGCCTGGAAGCCGCGTTGGCTCAGCTCAACGAAGGGGCGCGTATCGCCGTTTGCGGCATGATCGAAGGCTACAATGCCGAGACACCTGCGCCAGGCCCCCGCAACCTGTCACAACTGGTGGTCCGCAAGGCCAGGATGCAGGGCTTCATCGTGGCAGATCACTGGGCCAGCTATCGCTACTTCCTGAATGAAGTGACGCCCCAGGTGGCCGATGGTCGCATCGTCTATCAGGAGACCATCAAGGAAGGCCTGGAAAGCACCCCGGAGGCGTTTCTGGCACTGTTCTCAGGCGCCAATACGGGCAAGATGCTGGTGAAGCTGTAACTCACCAGGCATTCTCTACCACCCCCTCTTATGCTCAAGGGGCAGCTCAGGCTGCCCTTTGCCGTTTCCAAGGCTTTAAAAGCTCAGCTCGACGCCCCCATAAACACTGCGCCCGGGCGCAGGCTCGTAAAAACGCCCAAAGGTGCCGTTGATGCGCACGTTGTCGTTATACTCCTCGTCGAACAGGTTACGCAGCCCCAGATAAGCGCTCAGCCGCGTATCACCACTGAGCGGCCACTCATCGCCTACACGCAGGTTGACCAGCCAATAGCTGTCGACCTTGGTGGCGTTGGCGTTGTCGGCCATCAGGCTGCCGATATATTCGGTTTCCAGCGTGGCAAAACGTTCCTGTTGCTGCCAGGTCAACTGGTTGATCCAGGTCTGCTCGGGCAAGCCGGGGAGCCGATTGCCATCAAAATTCGCCACTGAGTCGTCAAAGTTATCGAACTCGTAGCGCGCCAGCGTCAAGGCACTGTTCACTCGCCATGCATCGGCCAGCTGCCAGCCCAGCGCCAACTCGATCCCATCACGCCGGGTATCGCTGGCGTTCTCGTAGAAGGTGCGCCCGCCTTCATCGAAAGGCACCAGCTCATCGCGCACCCGCACGGAAAACAGCGCCAGATCATAATCCATGGCCAGCGGCTCGACATACCCACGCAGCCCGACTTCCCGATTCCAGGCTTTTTGCGGTTCGATGGCCGGATTGAAGCCCCCGCCCGCTGGGTTGGCGAATTCGGCAAAGGTCGGGGTCTCGAACGCGGTGCCGGTATTCAAATAGAGCTGATGCTGAGGCAGGTAACGGTAGCTCAACCCCGCCGAGCCGCTCCATTCGCTGAAAGAGCGACGGCCACTCTGGTCGCCATCTGCCAGAAAGTCATCGTCTACCCTGAGCGCCACGCGGTCGAAGCGCGCGCCCAGCGAAAACGTCACTTGCTCGGAAAGCGCCAGGTCCCCCTGAGCAAAGACGCCGCTGGAGGTGGCGCGCTGGGTTTCGTCAGCCGAGGTCTCCCCCACTGCGCCCAGGGCATTGACCCGATTGCGGTAGCGGTCATCCTGCTGGCGGGCAAGGTCGACGCCGACCACGTAATCAAGGGGCAGCTCGCCCAGCATGGCCGCCTGGTGATACTCGGCACTGGCCCCCATGTAATCACGGCGATAGCCCAAACGGCTGTCACCGACAAACGGCAGCTGCTGTTCGAAATCACGACGAGCCACAAAGCCGCGCAGGTACAAGGCGCCGTCCCCCAGCGCCAGGTCTTCGTATTGCAGCCCCAGCACCTGCTGTTCGGCCTGCTGCCGGGCATCCAGCGCCAAGGCGTTGGGCGCAGCCTGATCGCGCCCCTGCGCAACCTCAGTGGCCGTCAGGGCACCGGGGTCTTCCGAGCGCGGGTTATCCAGCACGTTGATAATGGCCGTCAGTGCCCGTTCACTGCCCAATTCACGGCGCAGCTTGGCATTCAGCAGGTACTTTTCCGTGGCGCTCTGCTCGCGATAACCATCCACGTTGAGGGCCGTCAAGCTGACATGATGCGACCAATCCCCCTGCGCGCCACCGTGCTGCAGCGCTACTTTCTGATAGCCATGGCTGCCCGCCCCCAGGCGGATGCGTGTGCCAGGGTTGTCGCGCCCATCGGCCGTGGTCACGTCGATCACGCCCCCGGCAGCATTACCGTAGAGCACCGATGAGGGGCCGCGAATCACCTCGATCCGTTCGGCGCTGTCCAGATCGATGGCATCCAGCTGCGCTTGACCATCCGGCAAGGTATACGGAATGCCATCCACCATCACCGTAATCCCCCGTACGCCAAACGGCGCCCGGGCACCAAAACCACGAATGGCGATACGCTGGCCCTGGGCAAAATTATCGCGGTTCTGCAGCGATACCCCGGGCACCCTGTTCAGCGACTCATCCAGCCGCACCCGCTGCTGCCCCTGCTGGATCTCCTGGGCGTCGAGGGTCGAAACAGCCGCCGGGGTCGCATAGAGTTCACGGGCCAAACGGGGAGCGCTGACCTCCACGGCAGGCAGCACGGTACTGGCCTCGGGCGCAGTTTGCGCCGACGCCGGGGTCATCACCACCGACCCTAACAACAGCGCCAGCGGTGTACGTGAAAACGGTAATTGAAAACGATGCATGGATTCCCTTCCCAATGATTGGCGCCCAGCCTAAGCTGAACGATAGTGTAAGTGGTTGGTCTTATAGGGTAGCTAAAAAAGCAAAGGAGGCTTTATGGCGTTGACAGCGACAGACCCGATCAAGATGATTTTTGCGGTGATCTTCCCCCCTCTTGGGGTGTTTCTCGAAGTCGGGCTAAAAGGACATTTCTGGCTCAATATCCTGCTGACCCTGTTTGGTTTCATACCGGGCATCCTTCATGCGTTCTATGTCATCTTGAAACACTAGGGTCATCTTGAAGCACTAGGGTCATTTTGAAGCACTAGGCCTCTCGTATCCACTCGGTTTAGCAAACGCCGTTTTGCCTCGCGCACAGCGGCGTTTCTCCACCCGCCCTATCCCTGCCGGGCTGTGTACCTATCAGAGTACCCTCATCCTCCTGACATGCGCACTTGCCGGAGCATCAATGAACCGTATCAACCCCAACAAGCTACACCACAGCAAATGGACAGCCGCCACGCCCCGCAACAAGGAGAAACATTTCATCGTGACCCAGCTGCTGCGCGACGAGGAAGAGCAGGTCGTCGATATTGTGCTGGAAGCCGTGCACTCCCACCGTGAAACCACGCTGCCCTGGCAGGCGCTCAAGGATGGCCAGACGTGGAAAATGGGCTGGAAATAACGCTTCCCATGGCAAGACTCAAAAAATAATCACGAAAGGCTTTGACCCAGCCGCGTAAGCATGACACTGTAGCGTCAGTTGGTTAGTAAGCAAGCAGCATGGTTTCAGTTGCATACGATCTTTTTCGTCAGCCTGAATATTGTATTCCTTGTTTCACCCGCTACTTCATCTGGGTAATACCAGGAATTTTATTAAGGCGCATCAGCGCAAAGGATCTACACAATGGCAACTGGCACAGTTAAATGGTTTAACGACACCAAAGGCTTCGGTTTCATCGCTCCTTCTGACGGTGGCGACGATCTGTTTGCACACTTCTCCGAAATCCAGTCTGACGGCTTCAAAACCCTGCAAGAAGGCGCTAACGTCTCTTTCGACGTTACCCAGGGTAAAAAAGGCCTGCAGGCTTCTAACATCAAGCAAATCTCCTAAGTCCTCGGACTTGAGCATTTGCTGGAACCCACGCCTCGTGTGATGGGTTCCACCAGAAAGGCCCGCTTCGGCGGGCCTTTTTGCGTTTGAGCGTCATCAGCAAACTACACTCGCTCCCAGACGATGAGCCGTGCATCCACGGTCAACGACAGCGCCTCCAGATTCGCCGCTCGCTCACGGCCTTCGGCACTGGCGCGGTAAAGGTGAGGCGTCATGGCCAGCAAATCGCCAATCGGCTCGGCCCCCTTCAAAGTGACCGCATAGCGCAGCTCATGCGCTGAATGCGCCACAAAGCCTGCGGGCACCTCGGGAGACTTTTCACGGGCGGGCTTCAGGGTCGGGTAGATGACCTCACGCAGCTCTCGCAAATGTTCAGGCCCCGCTTCCACCTGCAGCAGCTGCCCACCCGGCTTGAGTACCCGCGCAAACTCCGCATGCACCGGAAAGCCGAACAGGCACAGCACGCTGTCCAGCGTGGCCGACTGTACCGGCAGCTGCGCATTGCTGCCCACCACCCAGCGGCACGTCTCGGCCCCCTGTTTGGCAGCCGCCAGCACCGCCCACTTGGAAATATCCAACCCCATCAGCGCCAGCGACTGTTCGGCTGGCCACCGCCCCGCCAGCTCACGCAGGTAGTACCCCTCGCCACACCCCGCATCCAGGCAGTGATACGCCTCCTGCCCATGGGCATGGCGCTGGAGGATCTCGCTCACCGACTCGGCAATCGGCCGATAATGCCCCGCCGCCAGAAAACGCTGGCGGGCAGCCACCATGGGCTTGCTATCGCCAGGGTCCGTCGAGCGCTTCTGCTGCACCGGCAGCAGGTTCACATAGCCCTGCCTGGCCACATCGAAAGCGTGACGAGCGGCACATCGCCACGTATTGCCTTCCAGATAGAGCGGTTCGCCATCGAGCGGGCAGGCCAACGCCTGAAAGGGGGTGCTATTCATCAATGGGGATTCTCTTGGCAGCCTTGTCGAGCGTATGCGCAAGCACGCTATACTGCATCACCCTGCAAGACGATCAGTTTCAAAACCGACCACGATACCGGAAAGCCCGCACAACACAATGCGCGCAGGTGTATCAAGCATCCGGCAAACAAGGCGAGACACCATGCAAGCATTGCTGCGCAGCGCGGGCGCCTGGCCCTACCTGATGGCCATTTTCCTCAATGCGTTTGTGGATCTAGGGCACAAGATCGTTATCCAGAACACGATTTTCAAAAGCTACGACGGTACGCAACAGGTGGTGCTGACGGCGCTGGTGAATGGCCTGATTCTGCTGCCGTTCATTCTGCTGTTCAGCCCTGCGGGCCATCTTTCCGACCGGATCCCCCGCGTCAGCGTGCTGCGCGTCTCGGCCTGGGCGGCCGTGGCGGTGTCGCTCGGTATCACGGCGGCTTACTACCAGGGCTGGTTCTGGCTGGCGTTTGCCATGACGCTGCTGCTGGCCATTCAGTCGGCCTTCTACTCCCCTGCCAAGTACGGGTTGGTGAAAGGGCTGTTTGGCAAGCCACGCTTGGCCGAGGCCAATGGGCTGGTGCAAGCCGTCACCATCGCCGCGATACTGGCAGGCACCGTGGCCTTTACCGCGCTGTTCGAATACTGGGTGCCTGCGGGCGGCGGCTCCCCTGCCGAACTGCTGCGCCACATTGCCCCGTTGGGTTGGCTGCTGGTCCTCAACAGCGTCCTGCAGGTGGTCGCTCTGTACCGCTTGCCGCTGGACCCACCGCGCCCCGCGCCTACCCCCTTGACCTGGGCGCGCTACCGCAGCGGCACCGCCCTCAGGGAAAACCTGCGACTGATTGCCCAACAGCCCGTACTGCGGTTGTCGATCATCGGCCTGGCCACGTTCTGGTCGGTGGGCCAGGTGCTGCTGGCCGCCTTTCCGTCCTATGCCAAGGATGCGCTTTCCATCGATAACACGCTGGTGCTGCAAGCCATCCTGGCCGCCAGCGGGATCGGGATTGCGCTGGGGTCGCTGCTGGCCAGCTCACTGTCCCGCAACCGCATCGAAACCGGGCTGATTCCGGTGGGAGCCGTTGGGGTCGCCATCGGCCTGTGGTGCCTTCCCCTGTTCACGACGCCCGCCAGCCAGGCGTTGAACTTCGTGTTCATCGGCACCATGGGCGGGCTGTTCATCGTGCCGCTGAACGCACTGATTCAGTTCCATGCGGCCGACCACCAGTTGGGCACCGTGATGGCCGCCAATAACTGGATCCAGAACCTGGCCATGCTGGGCTTTCTGGCGCTTACCGCGCTGTTCGCTCTGGCAGGGGTCGATAGCCACTATCTGCTGCTGTTGATTGCCAGCGTTGCCATGGCGGGCGGCGCTTACACTATCTTGAAGCTGCCGCAGAGCCTGGTGCGCTTCGTATTGGGGTTTCTACTCACCCGCCGCTACCGAGTAGAAGTGCATGGCCTGGAGAACCTGCCTGCCCAGGGGGGCGTGCTGCTGCTGGGCAACCATATCAGTTGGATCGACTGGGCCATGGTGCAGATCGCCAGCCCACGCCCCGTGCGCTTCGTGATGCTGCGCTCCATTTATCAACGCTGGTACCTGCGCTGGTTTTTCAAGGCCCTGGGCTGCATCCCCATCGAACGCGGCGAGCAGGCCGACATTGCGCTGGACAAAGTGGCCAACATGCTCAATGCAGGCGAGGTCGTGTGCCTGTTTCCAGAGGGTGCCATCAGCTATAACGGCCAACTGGGCGAGCTGCGCCGAGGCTACCAGCGCGCCTGCCAGCAGGCCGACCCGAGTGTGTGCATCGTGCCCTTCTATCTGCGCGGGCTGTGGGGCAGTCAGTTCTCCCGCTCCTCCAGCAAGCTGAAGGAGCTGCGCAACGCGCCGCTGCACCGCGCCGTGGTGGTCGCCTTTGGCAAGCCGCTGCCGAAAGACACCTCCGCCGATGTGATCAAGCGGCGCATTTTCGAACAGGCCACCCACTCCTGGCTGCACGCCATGGATACCTTGCCCAGCCTGCCCTGCGCCTGGATCAAAAGCGTCAAACGCCGCCCCGGCGCGCCTGCCGTGGCAGATACGTTGGGTAGCGCATTGAGTGCCGGCCAGGCGCTCACGGGCAGCCTGTTGATCGCTAAACGTCTGATGCGCCACAGTGCCCAGGAGCCCGTCGTCGGGGCGTTGCTGCCCACCAGCTCGGCGGGGGTATTGGCCAATATGGCGACGCTGTTGGCGGGTAAAACGCTGGTCAACCTGAACTATACGGCCAGCCAGGAAGCCCTGGCCTTTGCACTTCAGCAGGCAGAGGTACGCACGCTGCTCACCTCCCGACGCTTTGTCACCAGGCTGGAGCAGCGCGGCCTCGACGTCACACCGCTGTTGGCCAGCCTTCGCGTTCTTTACCTGGAAGACCTGCAGGCCAGCATGACGCGCCGGGAGCGGCTGATGACCTGGCTAGCCGTTCGCAGCCTCCCCGGTTGGCTGCTGCAAACGCTCTTCTGCCGCGCACAGGATGCCCGCGCTACGGCGGCCATCCTGTTCTCCAGCGGCAGCGAAGGGATGCCCAAGGGCGTCATGCTCAGCCACCGCAACCTGATGGCCAATATCAAGCAAACCTCCGACGTACTGAACACCCAGCACGACGATGTGGTGATGGCCTCGCTGCCGACATTTCATGCATTTGGGTTCACGGTGACTCAGCTGCTGCCACTGGTGGAAGGGCTGCCCCTGGTCTGACACGCCGACCCGACCGACGTATCCGGGGTTGCCAAGACCGTCAGCCAGCACCAGGCCACCATCATGTTCAGCACCTCCAGCCTGCTGCGGCTGTTCAACCGTCATCCCAAAGTGCAAGCCGAGCAGTTGCACAGCCTACGCATCGTGGTCGCCGGTGCCGAGAAGCTGGATGAGCGCGTACGAGAAGGCTTCATGGCCAAGTTCGGCAAGCCCATTTATGAAGGTTACGGGGCCACCGAAACCGCTCCGGTGGTCTCGGTCAACTTGCCCGACACGCTGGGCTCCCGTTCGCAGCCGCTGCAAAAGGGGCATCAGCCGGGCACGGTGGGCATGCCGCTGCCGGGCACCAGCGTGAAAGTGGTCGACCCGGAAAGCCTGGATGAACTGCCCACCGGGCAAGCCGGTATGGTGATCGTCAGTGGCCCTCAGGTCATGCAAGGCTACCTTAATGACCCCGAACGCACTGCCTCGGCACTCAAGACACTGGATGGGCAACGGTGGTACATCACGGGCGATAAAGGATACATGGACGAAGACGGCTTCTTGACCCTCATCGACCGCTACACGCGCTTTGCCAAGAAAGCCGACTTCGCGGGCGCCAAGCGGTTGGCAGAGCAGCAGCTCAGGGAGCCTTGATACTCAGTAGCGCGGCCGACAGAGGGCAAACGGCAAGGACTTTCACAGGCACGGACACAGACACAAACACAGGCAAATGCGCCCCTAGTCGGGGGCGCTGTTGCCTCCGGTTTCTGCGCTGCTTTCGCTGCTGGCGTCTCCGCGGTTGTCGCTGCTGCCTTCACCGGGCCCGCGGGGGGTGCGTTCATGGGTTTCCTGGCGGGCGCTCGACGTGGTTCCCGAGCGCTGGCCGTGGCCCTTGGCAACGTCGTGGTGGCTAATGACCATGACCTCGCGGGGCCACCATTCGGGGTGCTCATCGCGGATGTAGGCCATGAGCTGCTCGCGGATGTTCATTTCGGCGGTCCAGCCCGATAGCGGGTCGGAGGTCATCAGGTAGCAGGTGACGGTCTGCGCATGTGCCGTTTGCCCTGTGACGTAACACAGCAGCTTGTGGTGCTCGACCACGGACTCTTCGGCCTCGGCAAACTCGATAAACTTTTCACGAATTTTGGAGATGTCGGCACTCAAGTGCAGCGTCAGCTCCAGAAAGCGATACATCTTGGCACTTTTGACCGACAGGTTTTCGAAGGGCTTCGAGATGAAGTAGGTCACCGGTACGATCAAGCGACGCTCATCCCAGGAGCGCAGGCGGATAAAGGTATAGAAGATACCCTCTACGTAGCACCATTGGCCCTCGAAGATCACCAGGTCACCGATGCGCACCGGCTTGGCCAGGGAGAGCTGAAAAGAGGAAAGAATGTTGCCCAGCACCGCCTGGCCCGCAATGCCCACCAGCACGGCCAGCACGCTGGCCGAGGCCAACAGCGAAAGGCCCAGGGATTCGAACAGCTTGATCTGCCCCAGCATGTACACCGATACCGACACCAGCGTGACCAGGATGATGCCGCGCCGCAGGGCATACAGGCTAGTCAGCAGACGGCGCTTGTCGCGGGGTTTGGTATCGTCGATTTCCCCCACCAGACGACGCGTCATGCGCAGCATGATGGTATCCACCAGGCGTAGCGCGATGGTGCCCCCGCCCCAGGCCATCACGGCAATCAGCAATACCCGGAAGGTGGTAGTGGCCACGGCGGAAAACGACACCACGTAATCCAGCAGTGCCTGAGTGAACAGCGCCATCACGATCAGCGCAACGGGCACCCCGATCTGGTCGGCGAAGATGGTCGATACGCCGGAGGGCAACAGGCGCGCCACGAGCCTCACGGCATAGTAGGCCACGACGCCCACTCCGCTCACCGTCAGCAGAAACAGCGGAATGGCCAGCCACTCCCAGACCTTCAGCATGCCGAACGAGGTCTTGAACCGCTCGGGGATATACTGCTCGATCACCGAAGGCCCGTACTCTTCATACAGCTCGGGAATCGCTGACACACTCTCCGGCATCACCAGCCACACGGGGTCTTCATCAGGGATGCGGTAACGGCCCAGGCGTACATCGTACGCATCGCCATTGATCTGCAACGAGGCCAGCTCGATATTACGTCGGGGTTGGCCGGTCATCGGGTTCTGGCCGGACGGGTCTTCAATGGCCGCATCCTGGCGCCCGGACAAGTTGGAGGCGTTGAGCCACTCGCCGCGCCGCAATACTTCGGCCAGCTGCTCGGCCAGTTCGGCCCCCCGGCCGGGCTGCTCACCCGAGTCGATATCTGCCAGGTTGAGCAGATGCGCGGCGGCCGCGTAGTCCCCCTCCTCGGTGAGCGTCAGGAAGCTGCGAATCGCTTCCCTGGGCGTTAGCCGCTTGACCTCTTCCGGCACTTCGCCCAGTCCGGCATTCAGCGTGTCTGCGGTGAACCAGCGTTCATCTTCGCTTTCGTCGCCCTGGCTCTGCGCCAGGCCCATGTGCGAGAAACATAGCGCTACCAGCAGTACTAGCCAGTATCGCCATCCGTGTACTTTCGTCATTCTCGCCTCTATCCGTGCTTATGGTTGGACCAAGTACAGACCACGATAGCCCGTGAGGCAAGTCACGCCCCGGCGGGCGATCACGGTGCCAACCCTCCCAGGCGCTGCAACGCCTCATCATAAAGCCCCGTCAGCAGTAGCGCCCCCAACACCGTGATTCCCAGTAACAGCAGCAGCCCGGATTTGGCCAGTAGCGAAAGGTCCAGCCAGTAGTAATAGCGCCCCAGTGCCACCAGCCACAGCACCACGCCTGCGCCCAACACCAGCCACTGGCCAAGGGCGTATCCGAGCAACAGCAGCGCCAGCCAGGCGCCATATACGGCTACAGGCAGAAAAGCGTGGGTCAACGCGCCCGACAGCCAGTGCATCATCAGCAGGGTCACCGGCACCCCGCTGCCCAACGCCAGCACGCGCAGCGCCCAGCCCGCTGACCAGCCCCGCCGCTGCACACCCCACTCCCAACCGGCCAGCGCCACGCTATTGACTACCGCCAGTCCCCACAGGCCCGCCACCTGAAGCCATCCCAACGCACCCCATAACCCCCAAACGCTGGCATAGAGCCAGATGGCCATGTTCACCAGCCCCCACCACAGCAGCCACAGCTCGCTCAGGCGGGCCATGACGACCCAGTGGTAGGCCACGAAAAACAGCAGCGCACCGGCAAGGGCCAGGCAGCCCAGCCAAGGCAGCAGCCGCATGAACAGCTGGTGCCAGTCCGCGCTCGTTGGGTAGCTCAGGGGGTTCTGCTCATCAACTCTTGAAGGCATACGCATGGAGTCCACAGGGGCCAAGGCCTTGGCCAGTAAGACATGACGCCTGACAGCGCCAAAGCGATATAAAGGTTATACACTGACAAAGAAGTGGAGAACTTCTCCTCTCCTCCATCGTCAAAGGTGACGCTCTTCCTGCACCTTGGACATGTTCTTCTACGCAGAGGCTCCCCCATGCTGATAAAAATTGCCAAGCCCAGTGATTTGAAAGAATCGGATGTCACCCCGGAATCCATCTATCTGTCGCGCCGACAATTCATGGGCGGCATGGCGGGGCTGGGGGCTGGGCTTGCGCTGTCGGGGCACGCCCGCGCCAATGCGGACTATTCGGATGTGCCAGCAGGCAGCGGCCCAGAGTGGCTGCAGCAAAAGATCGGCGATACCCAATGGGGAGCCGTGACTCCCAGCGACCCCGATACAGACACCCTCACCCCCTTCGACGATGCCAGCGGCTATAACAACTTTTATGAGTTCGGCACCGGAAAAACCGACCCCGCCCGCCGGGCTGGCAGTTTAAAAACCGAGCCCTGGAGCGTGGTGGTCGATGGCGAAGTGAACAACGGCGGTCGCTTCGCGCTGGAAGACCTCGTCAGCCCTACCCGGTTCGAAGAGCGCATCTACCGCTTGCGCTGCGTGGAGGCGTGGTCGATGGTCATTCCCTGGCTGGGCATTCCGCTGGCCGATATCATCACCCGCGCCGAGCCCACCAGCAAAGCCAAGTACGTGCGCTTCGAAACCCTGGTGGACCCAGAGCAGATGCCTGGCCAGCGCTCGTCGTTTTCGCTGATCGACTGGCCTTACGTGGAGGGCCTGCGCATGGATGAAGCCATGCACCCGCTGACCCTGATGGCGCAGGGCATGTATGGCCGCGAACTGCCCAACCAGAACGGCGCACCGCTGCGCCTGGTGGTGCCCTGGAAGTACGGGTTCAAGAGCATCAAGTCGATCGTGCGCATTTCGCTGGTCGAAGAGCAGCCGATGAACTCCTGGCAGCTGATTGCCCCCAACGAGTACGGCTTCTATGCCAACGTCAACCCGGAAGTGGATCACCCCCGCTGGAGCCAGGCCACCGAACGCCGCCTGCCCAACAGCCTGTTCAGCCCCAATACCATGGACACCCTGATGTTCAACGGCTACGCCGACGAAGTGGCCGAGCTGTATGCCGGCCTGGACTTGAGAGCCAACTACTGATGGCCACACCACGCACCTGGTGGCTATGGCGCGGCGGCGTGTTCCTGGCCGCGCTGGCCCCCCTGCTGTACTGGAGCGGTCAGGTGGCCAGCAACGCCGCAGGCCCCGAACCCGGGCGCTACCTGCTACTGAACCTGGGCATTGGCGCGCTTTGGCTATTGCTGATGACCCTGAGCCTGACCCCGCTGACCAAGCTCACCCGCTGGAAAGGCTTCAACCTGATCCGGCGGCAGTTGGGGCTGTGGACCCTCGCTTACGCGACCCTTCACCTGCTGAGCTATGCCCTGTTCATTCTGGGGCTGAACTGGGCCCTGCTGGGCAGTGAGCTGGTCAAACGGCCTTACATCGTGGTGGGCATGATCGCCCTGCTGGGGCTGGCCGTGCTGGGAGCGACCTCCAACCGCTGGTCGATGCAGCGGCTGGGCAAACGCTGGAAGCCCCTACACAAGTTTGCCTACGTCATCCTCGCCCTGGTACTGCTGCACTTCTTCTGGGTGGTACGCGCCGACCTGCGAGAATGGGCCGTGTATGCCGCCGTTTCCGCCCTGATCATGGCGACCCGCCTACCGCCGGTGGCACGCACGCTGCCCAAGCTGCGACAGCGTGCCAGTCAGCTCAGGTAGCACTAGCCGAACACGCGACGCAAATGGCGACGATACTCCGCCTTGTCGCGCTCCACGTCCGGTGCCTTGATGACATCGTTGGCGATGAACGTGGGCTGGGCGGCCAGCCCGACGAACTGCTGGGATTTGTGGAACGCAAAGTAGACGCCATCGACCCCACGCCCTTCAAAGAAGTTGCCCGGCTCATCGAAGGCTTCGGCAGGGGCATTCCAGGTCAGCGACAGCATGTAGTGGCGGCCCTGCAGCAGCCCGCCGCTGCCGTACTGCTTGGAAGGGTCCTGACGCGAACGGCCATCGCTTGCGTACAGCGCGCCATGCCCCTCGGTAAAGACTTCATCGATATAGCGCTTGACCGTCCAGGGCGCGCCCATCCACCAGCCGGGCATCTGGTACACGATGGTGTCGGCCCACAGGTAGTGCTGTACTTCGGCAGCAGTCTCGTAGCCTTGCTCGATGACCGTCTCGCGCACGTCATGCCCCAGTTCCAGCAGGGTTTCCTTTGCAACGGCATGCAGCGTATTGTTGAGTTCACCACCAGAGTGGGCAAACGCCTTACCGCCATTGATCAACAGTATCTTCATGACTGACACCTCACTTTGTGGTTGACTGGCCCGCCTAATGATAAACAGCGGAGCATTGAGTGGGCGCTATTGTGCAGTGAACAATGCCATGAAAACAGCGTACTTCCCGCAAGATACTCTTGCTCAAAAATCAACAATCACTTGCCACGACCAGGCCTGATATTCATGAAAAGTACTCTGGAAGAGCAGCAAGCCTTCATTACCGTCGTGGACTGTGGCTCGATCACCGCCGCCGCCGAGCAGTTGGCCATGACGGTCTCCGGCGTCAGCCGCGCCCTGCACCGGCTGGAACAGAAGCTGGGCACCACGCTCCTGCGCCGCACCACCCGGCGGCTGGAGCTGACGGAAGAAGGCGACACCTTTCTGACCCACTGCCGCAGCATCCTGACCGCCGTGGAAGCCGCCGAAGAGGCCGTGCAGGACCGCCATCAGCAGCCCAGCGGGCGGCTGCGCATCAATGCCGCGCCCAGCTTCATGCAGTTCGTGGTGGTGCCGCTGATCGAGGAGTTTCGCGCCCGCTACCCGCAAATCACCCTGGAGCTGGATACCCATGACCGCTTTGTAGACCTGCTGGAACAGCGGGTCGACCTGGCCATTCGCATTGGCGCGCTGGAAGATTCGTCGCTCCATGCGCGCCCCCTGGGCCACAGCGCCCTGCGCGTGCTGGCCAGCCCCGCCTACCTGGCGCGCCATGGCACCCCCTCTCAGGTAGCGGAACTGGCCCAACACACCCTGCTCGGTTTCAGCCAGCTGGACCACCTCAACTGCTGGCCGTTGCACGGAGCCGATGGCCAGCCGCTACACATCACGCCCACCCTGGCGGCGTCCAGCGGCACCACCCTGCTGGAGCTGGCAATCTCAGGCGTCGGTATCGTGTGCTTGGCCGATTTCATGACCCAAGCACCCCGCCAGCGTGGCGCGCTGGTAGAAGTGTTGCCCGACCACACCACGCTGATCACACAGCCCATCCATGCCGTCTACTACCGGCAGGCCACGCTTTCCCATCGCACGCGGCTGTTCATGGAGTTTCTGGCCGAGCGGTTGCCACCGCAGCTTGCGGTGCCGTGATGTCAGTACAGCCATCCACCGCCAGCCCTTGCATACGCACGCCTATCGACGTGATGCTGGTGGTAACCCGCCTGTTCTATTTCTCTGCCAGGTGGTCACGTTTCTGCTGAAACGCATCGCTGAATGCGGCCGCCAAGGCTGCCCACGCCTGGCTGAAGCGGCCCAGACGGGCAAGTCTCAGCATTCGCGCCAAGCGTAGAAGGCGCAACAGGAAAGCGTTGTTGTGGACCATGAAACCCAGACAGATAATACGGTTAGTGACCGACAAGCCCTGCTGAAGGCGAGCTTCAGGAGCTAACTGCCGATGTAGCGCGGCTCTGAATGAGGTCATGTGATAAAAGCGTTCAGCCAGTGAGGGGAAAGAGACGTCACTATAGCGCTAAAATCTGCCAAGCTGCTTACCCGCCAGTGGCTGCATGGCGGCAAAGCGATTAGCATTCTTTTTGGCCGAGCCGACTGGCCACGAGACAACGCCCAGCAGACAACGTGTCGCGAAAGCCAACATCGACTAAGGTGATGACACTCCATCGCCAAAAGGGATTGCGCAATGATCGAAACAAGGGAAGAACTCGACGCCATCAAGAAGTCCTGCCATGCCATGGTGACACGCAGCGCCAGCCTCTCCGCAGGTACGGCGATGATTCCTGTGCCGGGGTTGGACATTGGCTCGGACGTGGCGATCCTGATGCGCATCATCCCCAAGATCAACAGCCAGTTTGGGCTAACGCCGGAGCAGATCGACCGTCTGGATACCGAAAGCAAGCTGTTCGTCATGACCGCCATCTCCAATACCGGCAGCAAGATGGCGGGCAGGTACATCACCAAAAACCTGATCGTGACCCTGCTCGGCAAGATGGGCATCAAAGTCGCCGCCAAAGGCACCAGCAAATTCGTCCCGCTGATTGGCAGCGCCGTGGCGGGCGGCATCAGTTTTATCGCCATGAAATACATGGGCAACAGCCACATCGAAGACTGCTACAAGGTCGCGTTGGCCGCCCTGGAAAACCGTCAAATCGAACCGATGGCCGACGCCGACCCCGAGGCGCCAGCCGATGACTCCCACCCGACCGAGACGCCGTAGCGTCGACCAACAAGGAAACACAATGCCTGCTTATGTCGTTTTGACCCGTGAACACACCCACAACAGCGAAGAAATGCAGCGCTACAGCGAAAAGGCCAAAGCCGCTCGAGAAGGCCACGACCCGCAGCCGCTGGCCTTCTACGGAGACTTCGAAGTGCTGGAAGGCAGCGCCATGGAAGGCGCCGTGATCCTGCGCTTCCCCGACATGGCCGCCGCCCGCGCCTGGTACCAAAGCCCCGCCTACCAGGAAGCCCGCCAACACCGCTTCCTGGGCGCCGATTACCGCGTCTTTTTGATAGAGGGTATTGAAGAGGTGTGATGAGCAAACACTCTCCTGCTGTCATCAGCGGGGGAGTGTCATCAAGGGACAGCTGCTATAATGAGTTCAACAGAACGACTCAAGGAGCGCGATAATGGTTCGCAGGCCCCCCACAGATAAAGTCATCGTCTCTCGTGAGCGTATTGTGCGAGCCGTCGCCAGCTCGAGTGCGATCGAGACAGGCGAGCGTACAGAGGTGATTGAAAAACGCCTGATGTCTCGCCCAAGGCTTTTCAACAAGTTGACCTTATCTTCCTGAGGCGATGCCTTCGACGTTACTGCGCCGACAAAACATCACGAACTAAACGTTCGACAAATCGATAGTCGCCCTCCAGACCAGCCTGAATCGCTTTGAAATAGTAATCCTTGTGCTCATTCCATAAGCTATAGTCCAGTGGTTGAGCTCCCGCCTTGACAGCCATCATATCCAACAGCAAACGTGAGATCCGGCCATTTCCCTCACGGAATGGATGAATCAGTATGAACTCGACATGCATTTCAGCAAGAAAGCTGACCAGTTGCTCGTCCCCCATCTCAGGTAACGTAGCAAAACGAGCGAGATACTGGTTCTCGAACGCTTGAGCCAACCTATGAATTTGCAGAGGCGATGCAAACCGAATATCGGGCTTAGACATATCAACGGTTCGGTATTGGCCCGCCCAATCGTAAACATTACCTAGCCAAGCTCTATGCCAATGGCGAATTCTTTTGAAATCAACCGTTTCTGGGAAAGTATCAAACACTTGTATGTAGAGCGCTGCAAGCAGCTCCGTCTCTGCAATATTCATATCTGCCGGATCATCAATACCAGCAAGATTCTTCAGCACCTTATCTTCTGATCCCGGCTGATACTCACTTTCACTACCAGAAACTTCATAACGACTCATAGGAATAGCCTTGCTTCACTGCGCATGCAGCCCCAAGTGAGCACACGTTAGCAACCGATACACAACCAAGAGTACACGTTCCGCTGCGAGCGAACACCAAGCCTATGCAAACCAGCCCGTCAGCTCAGCATTCTGTATCACCCCAGCAACAAGTCACCCTCGATGGAGATGAACTGGCTGGCGGCGTTGATCAGGGAAGCAGCGGTGAGCTGGGGCACGCCGTAGACTTCCACCCGTTTGCCGTGGGCCTCACGGATCTTCTGCGCCAACAGGTCGAAGTCGCCATCGCCGGAGACCAGCACCACCACATCCGCCTTTTTGGCATATTCGATGGCATCGAGAGTGATGCCCACGTCCCAATCACCCTTGGCCGAACCATCCGCGCGCTGAATGAACGGCTTTAACCTGACCTCGAAGCCAATCGAACGGAGGATATTCTGGAACTCACGCTGTTTGGCATCGCCCTTGTCGATGGCATAGCAACGGGCGGCCAGCACCTCCCGGTTCGCCGTTGCCTTGGCCCAGAAACGACGGTAATCGAAGTGCCTGCCGTAGGCGTCGCGTACGGTGTAGTAAACGTTCTGAGTGTCTACGAAGATGGCAACGCGGGTCATGGAAAAAGCCTAGGCTGAGAGTGTGCCTCCATGGTACGCGATAAATGATTCCCCTTACGTTGCAAGGACGCACATCACTCCCTGACTGATGCAGAAAACCGGGCCGCAAAACGGCATTCGCAATCGTCAGGGCTAACTAACCAATCGCACCCACTCGCCGCTTAACGACACGGCCGCCGCTGCGCCCAGCACAGCGCCCACGGCGATATAGCCCACCAGCGGACGAACCAAGTGCCACTGCACGGTCTGCCGTGGGTGGTGGCGCCATGTGGACAGGGAAGCCGCAAACACCATCAATGCCGTCGTAGTGGCCACCGCGATATGCACGCCCACTTGTCTTGCTAGTCAGCCACGCATATATTCATATTTGTTACTTTTGAACATAGGAAGCACATCATGGCAACGACTAGCCTTAGCCTAGGAGAGCACTGGGAAGCCTTTATCAAAAACGAAGTCTCTAGCGGTCGCTACGGCTCCGCAAGTGAGGTCGTGCGGGATGCATTACGTGCCATGGAAGAACGCAAAAGCAAACTTGAGGCGCTACGTACGCACCTAGCCCAAGGTGCCGAGCAAGCGAGCGCTGGTGAATTCGTGGACGATTTCTCAATGGATGCATTAATCAACGATTTGGATAACGAATCGTAATGCCCACATTCCGTATCACACCGAGAGCAAGGGACGATTTAAAAGATATCGGCCACTATACGGAATGGCAGTGGGGCAAGAACCAACGGAATACCTATCTAAGGGATTTTGAAAAACGGTTTCACTGGCTCGCAGAAAATCCCCTGCTAGGAAGACATCGCCCAGATATCAAAGAAGGTTATTTTAGCTACCCTCAAGGCCAGCACGTTATTTTTTATCTGATTGGCCATGAATGCATTGAAATCATTGGCATTCCTCATAAAGAGATGGATATCGTTTCCTATTTTCTGACTGATTAACGACACTAGGAGCCCCCTACCGTGTGTATAGGGCGATGGCATCGTGTTGATCACCTCCGTGACCGCCAACGGCGCGCTGCACGCCTTCAACGACATGGCTGGCACCGCCGTGGCGCTGCACTTCTGAGTGCAGAGCCTGATCGTGGGTGGCGTAGGCACTGCGGTGGTGGTCATGCTGGATGGCAGCACGGCGTGGCCGCTGATCGCCTACACCGGCGGCATGGCAGCGCTCACGCTGGGGCTGCTCACCGGCTTAGCCTGGCGGAGGCGGTAACGATAGGGTAATGCGTGTGCAGGGGTGGCTGCGCTCAATCGCGCGTCGTCAAGCGCTGAGCCCTTCTCCGCCGAGTGGCCACCACGGCCGCGACCGCGACGCAAAGCACGGCGGCCACCCCTGCCAACACCACATGGGAAAGGCTGCTCAATCGCTCAAACAGTGGCGCGAGCGCCTGACCAAACAGATAACCGAGCGTGACCCAGGCGGCCGACCAGATCAGCGCCGACAGCGCATTGAGCACGATGAAACGGGGCCAGGGAAATTTGGTCGTGCCAATGGTCACCGCACCGGCCATGCGCAGCCCATAAAGGAACCGCAAGGAGAACGCGAACGTATTCGGGTGGGCGTTGAACGTCGTCAGTACCCGCTCACCCGCCACGCTACGCTGAACCGAGCGAACGATGGCGCTATTGCGCCACCCATGCCCGAGCAGGAAGAACACCTGGTCTGCCAGGAAAGCGCCCAAGGCAAGCGAGACCACCGCTTCACCAAACCCGATCAGGTGCCGATGCATCATGATGCCGCCCAGCATCGCGACGGCTTCACCCTCCAGGCTCGCCCCCACGAACAAGCCGAGGCTGCCATAGTTCGCCACGAAATAATCAAGCGTCATGTGCATTCATCCATCAAGTAACCCCGCCAGGTGGGTGCCACGTAAACGCAATCTCTATCACGATTCAGGATGATGCTGATATGCCCATCGCCACACGTATACCGGGACGCCACGTCAGCCAGATGAAAGCCGACATCTCGTCTTCAAAGCACGTCAACAAGGGCGATGGCGTGTGCAGCGATTATACGTCTGCCAGCGTCGAGCTGGGTCATTTTTACTATGACACTTCTATGGCTTTCTGGGTTCGGGGTGGCCCACCGGGCAGTGACTCCTGGCCATCAGTATTCACCGGGCAGCCCTTTGCCATGCTCCACCAAGGCATAACGTGTGCTCCGCCCGCCGCCAGGCAGCCTGAAAAGGCAGCCTTTCTCTACCAGTTCAGCCAAATCCCGCGTGGCGGTCGCTTTGCTCACGTTGGCCAACGATTGGTACTTGCGGGCATTAATGCCCTGCGCAAACTCCTCTCCTGCGGTATCCAACAAACGGTTCAGCACCTTGATTTGTCGTTCGTTCAGTACCGTAGTGGCATGGTGCTGCCAAAAGGAAGCCTTGACCAATACACGGTCGATTCTTAACAACGCCTGCTCAAGCGCCTCTTTCAGCGTATCGAGGAACCACAACAACCAAGGCGTAATATCGAGACTGCCCTTCTGGGTACTTTCGAGGTAGTCGTAGTAAGCGCTTCGCCGCGCCATGATTGCCGCACTCAGAGAGTAGAAGCGCACCGACTGCCGTTCTGCCTGCGCAAGCGCCCGGTCGGTAACGGCGCGTGTGACCCGCCCATTGCCATCATCAAAGGGGTGCAAGGTGATCAACCATAGATGTGCAATACCCGCCCGCACCAGCCCATCCAGTCCCTCTAGCGGTTGGTTGAACCACGTTAGAAACGCATCCAATTCGGCTTCCAGCTGTTCACGGGGAGGCGCTTCAAAATGAACGGTAGGTCGATCCAGCCGCCCCGACACCACCTGCATGGGGTGGTCACCGCGTAGCTCGCCCACACGCACTTGACCCATCAGGCCAGGGCCTTTCACAAACAGCATGGACTGCCACAGGCACAGCCGCCCATGGGTCAACGGCTCATCCAGCTGACGCGTGGATTGCAGCAATAGATCGACCAATGCCTCGGACTCAGGGGTTGTTCTACCAGATATACCAGCCCGCTCGATGCCCAGCTGGCGAGCCACGGAAGACCTCACGGAGCCAACATCCAGACGCTCGCCTTCGATTTCGCTAGTACGAATGGCGTTCTGTATCAGCGCATCCATCTCCACCTCCAGATCCAGATCCGCCTGCCCAGGCGCCGCCTCGGTTTTACCCAACACGCGCCCCTGAAGCAGCCGCACGGCATCCAGGGTAGGCCGCAGTGCGGACTCATCCCACTCAAAATGCGGCCAATGTGGCTGTTCCCAGATATACATGAGCCGATTGCCCCGCCTATTCGGATCAGATGATGAGCCAATTATGGTTGATATTCGGCTCATGGGCTAGTGGATGGGCTTGCCTCGGCGACATCCCCCACTCTTTTCTCTGATGGTCCAAGAGTGCATCGAGATAGTCGCTATTCATCACACGAAGATGGATCTGCTCGCCTATTGCTTGCCTGGTTAAGCACCGCACGCCTGCAGCAACTGCTGCCCGACGGGCCCAAGCGGCTTCTTTTTGGGCCAGAAGGCGATCAGTTGGCGAACGCCACAAGGCGACAACGAGCGTGTCACCAGGTCGGCGTTGAGCTTATTCACCAACGCCAGCGTGGGCACCAGGCTGACGCCCACACCGTTAGCCACCATCTGTAGCAACGTGCGTGTATCGCGCACCCAAAAATCGACCTGCACCACGCCTTCCGATGCTTCCAAGGAGTTTGCAAAAATTTGCTGAATCAACGCCTCACAGCCCCCGGATGACATGACCAACGGGTGCTCGGTCAGCGCTGAGACGCTTACGCTGGCGTGCTGGCTCAACGGATGGCTGCTGGGCAGCACAGCAACGATCTCGTCCTGTCTGATCAACTGCCAATCAAAGTGCTCACGCCAATAGCCTAGGTTGAGCCGCGTGGTATCCGTCGTGATGCCAACATCCACCACGCCGCTTTCTACCCACTCCTTGATTTCCTCCTCTACACCTTCCAGCACCAACCCCATGGCTTCTGGGTATCGGCTCGAAAAGACTGACAGCACCGAGGCTAACCAACCATGCAGCGCACTGGGTATCGCGGCAATCTTGAGCGTCGTATCGGTTTCATGATGGTGGTGCGATACCTGATGACTAAGCACCTGCAGCTCACCCATGATCTTTCTCGCGCTAGCGAGCACTAACTCACCCAGCGCCGTCGGCTCGACTCCCTGCGGCGTTTTCACCATCAAGGCACCACCGACACGCTGCTCCAATGACTGCATGGCATGGCTGACCCCTGATTGGCTAACACCCAAACGTTCAGCTGCACGGGTATACGACTGCGCTTCCTCAACGGCTAACAGTGCCCGTAACTGAGCAATGGTGATATCTGCGCCCCGAATCATGACCTCTCCTCATGGCTGGGATGAGCTAATCGAATTTCTCACCGCGCCCTTTCGCTTTTTAAGCTGGTGCCTCCATCGATCATCCTGACGGGGAGCCACCATGTCTATCGCCCTTGCCCTTTTTGCCATGTTGCTGCTTGGCAGTACGCACTTCATCAACGGCCTGCTTTCACGTCACTATCCAGCGCTGAATATTGGGTTATTCACACACCTGGGCGGCGCATTCGTTGCCCTTCCTGGTGCGATGATGCTCGCCACCTGGGCACCCGGCGTTTGGACATGGGGCGCCCTGGCGGGTATTGGCTCAGCATTAGGCGCGTTGCTGCTCTACCGGAGCCTTTCTCAGGCAGCCTTCGCCCTGGTGGTGCCAGTCAGCTCGGTGGCCATGGTAGTCATCGCACTGGCGCTTTCACTGCTGTTTCTGGATGAGCGCCCCGGCAAATGGGTATGGTTTGGCGTGATGGTGGCTCTACCCGCCATCTGGCTAACAGCCGGAGGGAGAACGCCCAAGGCCATGCACGGCACTTGCAAAAACCACAGCGGTTTATGGCTTGGTTTGGGCGCAGGGGCAGGCTTTGCCCTCCAGCTATTCGCACTCGCGCAAGTACCGGATCCAGCCGCCGAATACGGCATTGCCGTGTGTATGCTGGCAGGGGCTGCCCTTCTGCTTCCCTTCTATCGGCGCACCCAGCCAGCCAGTAGACAACACCCACTGTTCGCTACCGCTGCGGGCGGCATTAGCGCCCTTGGCCTAACGCTGTATGCGCTATCTCGGGAAGGGCAACTGGCCATGATCAGCATCCTGATAGTATCGCTCTACCCACTCATTCCCGTGATACTAGGCTCGATGGTGCGCCAGGAGCCAATCGGTGGCTACGCCAAGCTGGGGATCGCTTTATCCATGATGGCGATGATGCTGGTCACGGTGGGCAGTGACTGATTTTAGGGCAGCGCTAACACTGGTGTTATCCAGGTCGTGTCATGGACTAAGATACAAGTGGGTACGTTATGAGTGACATAATTCGTTGCCATGGCGGCATACAGTAAAGGGGCAGGCATGCAGTTATATCGAGTCATTACCGAAAAAAACTGGCAGGAGGCCTTACGATTAGGCTACGTGCCACGATGCGGAAACGATAAAAAGGAGGACGGCATTCATCTAAATTTGGCAGAGGCTGTCGAGTACACCGCTAACCGCTATTTCACCGCAGATGAAAAGCCACTGGTCCTGGTCGTTAATACCGAAAGTTTTTCTAAGCGAATAGAGTGGCGTGACGCAACCACGACCGAACCCTGGCAAAGGCCGCTAGCCAAAATCGACAACCTTCCGTTGAACGTCGTGCTGGATACTAACGCACTAGTGGCCATGGAAGATGGCAGTGGCATGATGTTCAAGTGGGATCAGCCTTAATGAAAACTCTTCACAATGTAGTTACCAAGTATAGTCTTTGACCTCTGAGCCGGTGAGGTCGTGCGCCCGAACAACTTCAACAACCGTAAAATTGCCTTTGAAGGTGCAAATGGATACGGCAGTTTTTCGCTTGGCAGTGCAGCATGTTACGGCAGATTCATTGCTCGTATCGCTCTCCTGACAGCTGCACTATAGCCTGCAGTATAGGCACAGGGATTTTATATCGACTATACTCTAGTCATGAATAATAAGCCCAAGAAGGAAACGGGCAACACAGCCAGGAACACACGATGCCTACAAACTCAGTCATTCTCAATCCAGCATGTATCAAAACGCTTGCGGCAGTTGAAGCCCGACCTGAACGATCGAACCAACACGAATTTAATGGAGTGACCGCACTAAAAAGTCTATTTGGTCACGAAAAGACAGATCTCCAGGCACTTTTTTCTGTACGAGGAGAGAGCGCTCATCATACAGCCAAGGTGACTTGGTACGACTCTCGAGAAAACCACCCTACTCGTTCAGAATACAGACTTTATTTCCAAAACAACCCTGTAATGGAAAGAGCCCAGGCAGGTGACAATATGCTAATTGGGTTCATTCAAGGCCAACTACACTGCATTCTGATTCCTAACGACCCAGCAAGCTACCCTGGCTGGACTCCAATAGCATAAAAGGCCCAATACTCATTACCCCCCCTGTAGGTCGCAACACAGGCTCAAACTAAAGCCAGCGTGATTGCACCCGGAGGAGCAAAAGCCGACTGCCCTGCCTATGCAGACCCTTTTGTGAGCCGATCATGTTGATATTCGGCTCATGGGCCAGTCAGGGAGTTGTTTCAGCTGAAATAAGGAATACAGAAGAGCACACCCGCAACCGGGGCAAGTTGAAAAACGTTTTGCTAAACATCCGATAACCTTTCGTCTTGAATGGCTTTCAGAGTTTTGCCATCAGCATCCTTCCAAGCCAAACGGCCATTGGCGCTACCGCCAACCAAAACGCCTGCCGCTGTTGAAGGAGAGGAAAATCGAAAATCCTGCGTGAATATCAACTTTCCATTTTGCGGTGCTAGTACGCCACGCGCTTGCAGAAGTTGCCGCTGCTCGCGCATGTAGTCATGGATGGAAAGCGTCTCCTCAACACGTGCCAATGAGCCTTTGAGTACCACAAAGCCATCGGCAACTTCTCTACCCGTGCCTTCGGCCCCACGCTCGTTGAGGTAAAGCGTCAGCGGTGGCTCGACTGGCTCTGAAGATGACGCGGCGGCTTGGCTGCTAGCTGCTTCAAACGCATCGATACCCAATAGCGGAAAAATCACCAGCATCTCGGCTAAAAACCACTCGGCATCGGCACGGTCGGCTTCATTGAGTGGTGGGGCGGAGGGATACGCCGTGTTATCCACCGCCCACTGATTGGCCGTCTTCGCCATGCTCAGCAGCCGCGACTCCAGGTAGCGCACGTTGGCCTTATTCAAACCTTCGTTGGTGCTGGTAAAGGCGATGGCCCGCGTCCAAAACTCCTTACCCGACACATGCTGCTTGATACGATCTCCGAGCGAATCGGCTTCGCCTACGTACAACTTGGCCGCCCCCTCTTCCGTTTGCCCCGTGAGCACATACACACCCGGCTGCGCCATTTCGCTGCGCTTCATCGCCCCTTCGAGCTGAGAGCGGTTGGCCACCACCGCCCGCCCCGTCCAGTTGGATTTTTCCACGATGCGCAGGCCCTCGGGCGTGCCGTCGGCGAGGAAGATGCGGATGGAGGTTGGGCGTGGGTGACTGGATGTCATTAGTCTCTCTCCTGATCGCGATACGGCGCGCGATTTTTTAGGCAAACTCGCTTTTATACATTGCTACCCAGCCCGGGGTTTTGCAGCGCATTCTTGAGGCTTTGATAAAACGCCGCCTTGAACGTCGGGTCCTGAGCGTGGAGCTTGTATAACTCCATCTCCTCCTTGCGCCGCTTCAACATCACTTCTTTCATGATTTTATCGAAGGCGATTTCACGCGAGTAGGGGTCCGGGTTATCGCTGAATTTCTGCTCGAAATCCGGGTGTGCTCTTACGCTATCCAAAATATTCAGGAACTTGACGCGCTGCTCATCCGGCGTAGCGCTCCAGCCTTGAAACCAGCGTTCGTTAAAGGTCTTGATGATTTCCTCGAGCGGGTCCTTCTGGCTCTCTTCTTAACGGTACCCACGCGGGTTGGGGTTTTGCGGATCGAGCGTGGCTTCTTCGGCATCCAGTGTAATCGCATGGTTGAGCTTCGTTCTGCCCAATCCGTAGGAGGAAAGGTCGACGGACTCGAGCAGCTCGTCGAGCTCATCCTGGTTCGGGTCCTGAATCTTCAGCTTCGGAATGAGAAACTTCATAAACCAGAACAGCTTTTCCCATGCCACGACTTCGAACGGCATGATCGACGCCATTTGACCGTAGATCTTGACGAACTGCTTGGCCTTGATCTTGAAGTCGATCTTGTCTTTATCCTCGAGCCCCAGCTCCGCGTTGAATCGCTCGGCGGCTGTATCGATGAGTGGGCTCAGCTTCTGGGCATCCTCCTGGTTGAAGAAACGCTGGCAGAACTCGTCAACTTCCTCCCACTCGTAAACACCGGTCTCATCGAGTGCATCTTTCAAGTCATGCAGAACGTTAACATCTGTCGCCTGCGACAGCGTCGTCACGGTGAAGAAGGGATCGAACGCCTTTTTGATATCGTCGACTTCGTTGAAAAAATCGAGCACGAACAGGTCTTCGGTCCGCTTACCCAGTTTGGGCGCCGAGCGATTCAAGCGGGATAGCGCCTGAACGGCCAGCACCGACTGCAGCTTTTTGTCTACATACATGGCGCAAAGCTTGGGTTGATCAAAGCCGGTCAGATACTTATTGGCCACCACCAGTAACCGAAAGGTGTTCTCGACGCTCTGGCCGTTCAGCAGCATCGGCTTGCCTTTATCGTCGTAGCCATCAAAATAGAAGCGCGTCTTCTCCTCGGGGAAACCGTTCATCTCGGCTTCCGTGTACTTGATGCCGTCGACCTCCTTATCACCCGAAAAGGCAATCAACGCCTTGAACGGATTGCCGCGCTTCTCCAGCTCTTTCTGTACCGCGCGATAGTAGCGAATGGCCATCTCGATATTCTGAGTGATGATCATTCCCCGCGCCTTGCCGCGCAGCTTTTTCTTGTTGACCACGTTATCGACGAAGTCATCCAGCATGACCTCGGCCTTGATGTCGATGGTTTGCTGGCGATGTTCGACAAAGGCGCGCAGCTTCTTCTGCGCCTTGGCGGTATCGAACAGAGGGTTGTCTTCGATGGACTTCTGAATCTCGTAATAGCCCTTGTAGGTGGTGTAATTGGCCAGCACATCGAGGATGAAACCCTCTTCGATCGCCTGTTTCATGCTGTAAAGATGAAATGGCTTGTAGCCGCCCTCAGGCTGCGCCACCCCGAACATCTCCAGCGTGCTGTTCTTGGGGGTCGCCGTGAATGCAAAGTAAGAAGCGTTGTCCCGCTGCTTGCGCGCCCGTATGGATGTGAGAATTTTGTCCTGGTTGTCCTCGTCGTCCGTCTCCGCACTTCCCCCCATGGCCTTGTTCATATTGCCTTGAGAGTGGCTGGTTTGGCCGCTGTGAGCTTCGTCGATGATCACGGCAAAACGCTTATCAGAGAGATCCGCGATGCCATCGATAATGAAGGGAAACTTCTGAATCGTGGTGATGATGATCTTCTTGCCGTTCTCCAGCGCCGCTCGGAGATCCGAAGAGCGCATCGCCGGGGCGACGATGTTCTTCACCTCGGAGAAATCCTTGATGTTCTCGCGTAGCTGCTTGTCCAGCAGGCGGCGGTCGGTCACCACGATCACACTATCGAACAGCGGCGCATCCAGCGCCTTCGCGCCGGGCAGGTCGGCCTGCTCGGGGTAGCTTTCGATCAGTTGGTAGGCGGCCCAGGTAATCGAATTGGATTTTCCCGATCCGGCGGAGTGCTGAATCAGGTAACTCTGGCCCACCCCATGCGCAGCGGTATGGGCCAGCAGCTTGCGTACCACGTTGAGCTGGTGGTAGCGCGGAAAGATCAGGTTTTTCTTCGCCAGCGGGTCGGTGCTTTTACCTTCCAGCAGCACGAAGTGCTGGATGATACCGACGAGACTGTCGGGCTTGAACACCTCTTCCCATAGATAAGCAGTACGGTGGCCGTTCGGGTTAGGCGGGTTGCCCGCACCTTCGTTATGCCCTTTGTTGAACGGCAGAAACCAGGTGGCATCCCCGGCGAGCTTGGTGGCCATCCAAACCTCGTCGGTATCGGCGGTCATATGCACCAGCACGCGGCCAAACTGCAGCAGTGGCTGGCTGGCATCCCGGTTGCGGTACTGCTTTTTCCCGTGATAGCTGGCGGTCTCGGTCCGAGCGTTTTTCAACTCTAGCGTGACGATGGGCAGGCCGTTAACGAACAACACCATATCGATGGACTCGTTCGAGTTCGCCAACGAGTGATGCACCTGGCGCGTCACGCTCCACACGTTAGCGGCAAAGTTGTCGTGCACCGTATGGGCGGAACTGGCCAGCGGCGCGGGGTACATCAGGATAAGGTGGGCATCCTCGACCGGCAGCCCTTTTTTCAACAGGTGCAACACACCCTTGCGCTTGATCACCTTGTCGTACTGGCCGAGAATGCGAGCCTGCCAATCGGCGGGGTGGCGGTTCTTGAGCTTGTCGAGCGCTTTCGCTTGGGTAGTTTCGAGAAACTCCCAGAACCGAGGGGTATCCAGCGCCAGCGTGGCATCGAAGTCGCTGGCATGGCCAAGGCGGTAAGCACCACTCACGCCGTAAGTCGCAGGCTCGGTAATGCCCTGCGCCTGTGCTTCGCTGGTAGTGCCGGTCAGGCTGCGTTCGATGGCCTGTTCCAGCGCTTTCTCCGTGGTGTCGCTTACCGCGTAACTCATGACTGCCCCTTAACTGACCTTGATTTTGCCCGTGACCGCCGCGTTGATCAGGGTGGTTTTGTATTCTTTAAGCTTAGCTATTTGGTTTTGCTTGATCTTTATGGCATCGTCGATTCTGTCACAGCTATGTTTAATATGATCTGCAATTTCAGCCTGCTCCTGATATGGCGGGACATAAAGATCCACGTCAGCGAAATTTTCAAATGTCAGATCTTGTCCATCGCGGATAAAATTTCCGGTAATCTGAAGCGCATGGATGTAGCGCGGGGTCTTCAGCAAATAGCCAAAGAAATCCGGGTTCACTTCCGGCGCAGGCCTAAGGATGACGTATGATGAGCGAATGCAGCCCGTTGAATAAGCCCTTTCAAGCCCCCCTTGGAAACTTCTCATGCTTATGACGAAATCGTTTAGTTCGACATGTTTTCGCTTATCGAGATTAGTTGAAATTTTAACGACCCTACGCCCTACTAAAGATTCGAACTTTTCCTGTGAGATAACCCCGAAAGACTGCGTAGCCGATAATTGAATATCGTTCTTGCGAGCTAACTCCTTACTTTGTTTAAAAAGGAATTTACTGCGCCAAACCTTCCAATGCGCAGGAATCTTACCAATCCAGTCGATGCCGCTGTCCTTCATGGGCGCATCAGGATTCAGGCCACGAGTGACGGCCTGCTGAATCAGGATCTGCCGACGCTCGCGCAGGAGCTTGATTTGCGCTTCCTTGATCCGTACTGCCTGGTCGATTTTGGCGCATTTGTTATCCAGAAATGCGGCGATGGCGCGTTGCTCTGGGAGCGGGGGGAATGGAAAGCGCTGGTTACCAATCACTTCGGTAGAGATACCTGGTTGAGCCGCAGATTGAGATAGCTGGTTGAAACCCGCACAACGTATGGCTTCTCCGAGCCAGATAGTTTCAATTGGTCTCTTGGGCGATACAACTATAGCGTGCTCCGTCGCAAAAAAATCATCATGCGCATAATTGACATTTCCACATAATGCGCCTTGCCTGCCAATCAACACAAATTTGCCAGTGTGTGTTTTTCTATCCGTAAAACCTCGAAATCCGTTTCCGCCGTAAACAGGGAACCCATCGCTTGTGAATTGCTCGGCTGTAATCGTGTCTCCGCTTTTCATTCTTGCCATAAACTTCAATGGCATAATACCCCAATGCTGAGGTATTTCAGGAGACCATTTGATACTCGTATCTTTGTAACTCTCATACTTAGGATAAGCCGCGATACTCATTCCGCCAACTCCAGCTTCGTCGCCACTTCGACACCCAGAATATCCGCAATCAGCCCATCGGCCTGCTTTTCCAGCGCCAAAATATCCCGCGTTACCTCGTCCAGACTTCGCAGCGGCTTGTGGCGGTAGAAGTATTTGTTGAAACTGATCTCGTAGCCGATCTTCACGGAGTCGAGGTTGATCCAAGCCTCCTCTACGTGAGGCTTTACCTCTGCCAGGAAATAATGGTGGATGCTGTCTTTCAGCGGCACGCTTTCGGCATCGCGCAGGTCGGTGGCGCTCTCATAGGTCAGATAGCTGCCGTCGTCTTGAAGGTAGTAGCCGAAGTCCGAAAGCGCTTCCTCGGTACAGCCGTAGCGCTCGATCAGACCTCTCACGCCCTCTTCCGAGAGCGGGTAGCGCTTGTCGATCACCTTGTGTGCGTGCTCGTCGTACCAGCTCACGGCGTTAAGCAGTGCGGTTTTCTCTCCGGCGGTTAGCTTGATCTTCTGCGCCTTGAGCGTTTTGGTGACAGTGTCTCGGAAGGCGTTGAAGTCATCGGTCTCTTGCGTGCCGATCTGCTTCATCAAGGCGGTGGCGGCATCATGCAGATCGCGCAGCTTGAGCCAGTAGCGGGTATCGGTCAGTTTGCCGCGCTGCTTGGCGTTCAGGGTCATGCCCTGCTCTTCGCACCAGGCGGCAATGGCTTTGGCTTCGCCTTTCAAAAAGCCTGGTTCGTAAACTTTGTCGCCGTGGGTTTCCCACAGCCACTCCATCGGCTCCCGCAATGCTTTATCGAAGCGTAGCGGTGCGATGCGCTCGGCGCTGAAACCGGCGCGTCGGCGGTCGGGGCGCTCGATAGTGACCTTGTAGTAACCGAAGTCGTCGTTATCGAACACCTGCACGGCGATGCCCTGCGGGTCGTTGTTGGCGTCGATTTCCCGCTCGATGGGGGCAAAGTCGAGGTAGGCGTTAGTGATCGTTTCTATATGCTCGGGCGCAAATTCGCAGTTCTTGTCGCCCAGGTTCTTGCGCAACTTGCGGTAGAGCAGGTTGGCGTCGATCAGTTGGACACGCCCTTTTCGGGCTTCCGGCTTGGCGTTGGTCAACAGCCAGATATAGGTGGTGATACCGGTGTTGTAAAACAGGTTGTTCGGCAGCTGGATGATGGTATCCAGCATGTCGTTTTCGATGATGTAGCGGCGGATGTTGGATTCGCCGCTGCCCGCGTCGCCGGTAAACAGGCTGGAGCCGTTGTGAACGGAGGCGATGCGCGAACCAAGCGGGCTGGTGCCCGCAGGCTTCATCTTGTTGACCATCTCCATCAGGAACAGCAACTGGCCATCCGAGGAGCGCGGGGTGGCGTCTACGGTCTCTTTATTTCCCCAATAATCCGCCAACTCCACCTGAAAGCGAGGATCGATGACATCCTTGCCCTCCTTGATGTACTTGACCTCGCTACTCCAGCTCTTGCCGTAGGGCGGGATTGGAGAGCATGAAATCAAAGCGTTCGGCGGAAAACTCATCGCTGGAGAGTGTGGAGCCAACGCGGATGTTCTCGGGATTGTTACCCTTGATCATCATGTCGGATTTGCAGATCGCGTAGGTCTCGTCGTTGATCTCCTTGCCATAGAGATATACGTCGCCGCCAGCCTTGATCAAGCCTTCCGGATCCTTGATGTAGTTCTGGGCCTCGGTCAGCATCCCACCCGAGCCACAGGCCGGGTCATAAATCGTCATGAGTGGGGGTAGCAGCCCCTTAATCGGGTCAAACATCAGGTGCGTCATGAGGTGAATCACCTCACGTGGCGTGAAGTGCTCCCCGGCTTCCTCGTTGTTCTCTTCGTTGAACTTGCGGATCAGCTCTTCAAACACGTAGCCCATGCCGAGATTCGAGAGCCCCGGCAGGGTGTTACCTTCGGGGTCTTCCTTGTCGTGGGGCGTCAGATTGATATAGGGCGAGACGAAGTTCTCGATGACCTCCAGCAGCACCTGCTTGTCGGCCATGTGGCGCATCTGATCGAAAAGCTTGAAGCGGCGGATGATCTCCTTGACGTTATCGGAGAAACCATCGAGGTAGTCCTCGATATTCGCCAACAGAATCTGCTGGTTGTTGGTGGCGGTGCCGTGCAGCTTCTTTAGCGTCCAATGGCTGGTGTTGTAAAACACGTAGCCGGAGGCTTCCTTCAAGGGCTCCTCATCCAGCTCTAGCGCGCCTTCGTCTTCTTTCTGGTAGCGAACCTCTTCGAGCACCGCGTCCTTGGTCGGCTCCAGCAGGGTGTCCAGGCGGCGCAACACCACCATGGGCAGGATGACATCACGGTATTTGCCGCGGACATAAATATCGCGCAGGCAGTCATCGGCAATTTTCCAAATAAAAGAGACAAGGCTGTTATGAGAAACCTGATTCATTGATGAAATGTAACCTTATGATATTTAACGCTAGCCCGATTTTTAGGGCGCATGAACTGCTGTTCGCAAGCCACTAAAAAACAGGCAGAAACAGAAAGCCCGCTCATCGGCGGGCCAAGGAAATGCGACTGCTCAACCGCTAAGCTAGCAATTCAGCTCTTTAGCCTGGTCGAGAACACGCTTCTGACGAGCGATGGCGTTATGGATGACCTTATTACGCACGGCTTGCTTCTGCTCAGCGCTCGCATGACGCGCAAAATGCGTCAGCGGGGTAGATTTCGACACTTTATCTTTCATGACTCATCCTCGCCTGATAATAGGCTTTTCAGCTGTTCATGAGTGTAGCGCTCGGGCAGGAATGGATCAATCGAATCGATATCCGATTCCCAGTGCTGATTTGTGTGGTCGGTGTCCTTGATGATGAGATCGAGACAGACCCTTGAGCCGAATTCTCGTTTTACTCGATTCACCACCTCTTGAACGCTGAGGAACTGCTCAATGAAGCTTTCGAGCGGAATATTCCGGCCCTTAGGTATATGCGAATCATACAACAAGGCCGCTCAATCGTTGAGCGGCCTTGTTGAGTCTAGCTAACCATTACCCTAATTGGACGTAGGATCACTCCCACTCAATCGTAGCAGGCGGCTTGCTGCTCACATCATAGGTCACCCGCGATACGCCTTCCAACTCATTGATAATGCGGTTGGAAACCTTCTCCAGCAGCTCGTAGGGCAGGTGGGCCCAGCGGGCGGTCATGAAGTCGATGGTTTCGACGGCGCGGAGCGCGATGACCCATTCGTAGCGGCGGCCGTCGCCGACCACGCCAACGGATTTCACCGGCAGGAACACGGCGAAGGCCTGGCTGGTTTTTTCGTACCAACCGGCGGCGCGCAGTTCTTCGATGTAGATGGCGTCGGCATCGCGCAGGATGTCGGCGTACTCTTTCTTCACTTCACCCAGAATGCGCACGCCCAGGCCGGGGCCGGGGAACGGGTGGCGGTAGACCATGTCGTAGGGCAGGCCGAGTTCCAGGCCGAGTTTGCGCACTTCGTCTTTAAACAGTTCGCGCAGCGGCTCCACCAGCTTGAGCTTCATGGTTTCCGGCAGGCCACCCACGTTGTGGTGGGATTTGATCACATGCGCCTTGCCGGTTTTGGAGGCGGCGGATTCGATCACGTCCGGGTAGATGGTGCCCTGGGCCAGGAATTCCACGCCTTCGATCTTGCTGGCTTCGTCATCGAACACGTCGATGAAAGTGTTGCCGATGATCTTGCGCTTGGCTTCCGGGTCTTTTTCGCCGTGCAGCTTCTCCAGGAACAGCGCTTCGGCGTCCACGCGGATCACTTTCACGCCCATGTGCTTGGCGAAGGTTTCCATGACCTGGTCGCCTTCGTTCTTGCGCAGCAGGCCGTTATCGACGAATACGCAGGTGAGCTGCTCGCCAATGGCCTTGTGCAGCAGTGCGGCTACTACGGAGGAGTCTACGCCACCAGAGAGGCCCAGCAGTACGTGGCGGTCGCCGACTTGCTCGCGTACGCGCTGTACCTGGTCTTCGATGATTTGGGCGGGGGTCCACAGTTTTTCGGCTTTACAGATATCCAACACGAAGTGCTCGAGAATCCGCTGGCCTTGCAGGGTGTGGGTCACTTCCGGGTGGAACTGTACGCCGTAGAACTGCTTCTCTTCCCAGGCCATGGCCGCAATCGGGCAGCTCGGGGTAGAGGCAGTCACGGTGAAGGTGTCCGGGGCCTTGGCGACCTTGTCACCGTGGCTCATCCACACGTCCAGCAGGGCGTTGCCGGTGGCGGGGTCTACGTGGTCCTTGATGTCCTTGAACAGGGCAGTTTCGGCGTCCAGACGGATCTGGGCGTAGCCGAACTCGCGCTGGTTGGAGCCTTCCACCTTGCCGCCCAGCTGCTCGGCCATGGTTTGCATGCCGTAGCAGATACCAAACACCGGCAGGCCCATTTCGAACACGCACTCGGGAGCGCGGGGGGAGTCCAGCTCGGTGACGGATTCCGGGCCACCGGCCAGGATGATGCCGTTGGGGTTGTATTCGCGGATCTCTTCTTCGGTGATGTCGAAGGCGCGGATTTCAGAGAATACGCCGATCTCGCGCACGCGGCGGGCAATCAGTTGGGTGTACTGGGAGCCGAAGTCGAGAATCAGAATCTTGTGGGCGTGAATGTCACTCATGGCGAAGCCTCTATAACGCGGAATACCCGCATTGGCTAAAAAGCAGACGGCGGGGCAATGCCCGCCGCCATGTCACTAACTGCGCTGGTTAGCTCACCCGGTAGTTGGGTGCTTCCTTGGTGATCTGCACGTCGTGAACGTGAGACTCGTTGAAGCCAGCGCCGGTAATCTGTACGAACTCGGGCTTGGTGCGCATTTCCTGAATGTCGCGGCAGCCGGTGTAACCCATGGAGGCGCGCAGGCCGCCCATCAGCTGGTGAACGATGGCGCTCATCATGCCCTTGTAGGGTACGCGGCCTTCGATGCCTTCCGGCACCAGCTTCTCGGCTCCGGCGTCCTTGTCCTGGAAGTAGCGGTCGGCGCTGCCCTGGCTCTGCGACATGGCACCCATGGAGCCCATGCCACGGTAGGCCTTGTAGGTACGGCCCTGGTACAGCTCCACTTCGCCCGGTGCTTCTTCGGTACCGGCCAGCAGGCCACCTACCATCACGGCGCTTGCGCCAGCGGCAATGGCCTTGGCCAAATCGCCGGAGAAGCGCACGCCGCCGTCGGCAATCAGCGGAATGTCGAAGGGCTTCAGCGCTTCGGCCACGTTGGAAACGGCGGTGATTTGCGGTACGCCCACGCCAGCCACGATACGCGTGGTGCAGATGGAGCCAGGACCAATGCCCACTTTCACCGCATCGGCACCCGCTTCGGCCAGCGCGGTAGCGGCGGCGGCGGTGGCGATGTTGCCGCCGATCACTTGAATCTGCGGGAAGTGTTCCTTGATCCAGCGGACGCGGTCGATGACGCCCTTGGAGTGGCCGTGGGCGGTGTCGACGATGACCACATCGACGCCTGCTTCGGCCAGGGCCGCCACGCGGTCAGGGGTTTCCGGGCCGGTGCCCACCGCAGCGCCTACCAGCAGGCGGCCGTCGCTGTCTTTGGCGGCCATGGGGTAGGTGCGGGCTTTTTCGATATCCTGGAAGGTCACCAGGCCGCGCAGGTGGAAGGCGTCATCGACGATGAGCATTTTTTCGATGCGGTGTTCGCGCATCTTGGCCTTGCTGACTTCAAGCTCGGTGCCTTCCGGTACGGTGACCAGGCGCTCGCGGGGCGTCATGATGTCGGCCACGCTGTCGCCCACGTTGGGCTGGAAGCGCATGTCACGCTCGGTGACGATGCCCACCAGGGTCTCGCCTTCCACCACTGGGAAGCCGGAGAAGCCATATTCGCGGGCCATGGCCAGCAGGTCTTCCAGCTTGGCCTTGGGGCTCACGGTGACCGGGTCTTTGACGATCACGCTTTCGTGCTTCTTCACCTTGCGCACTTCCGCGGCCTGCTGGGCCATGGTCATATTCTTGTGGATGATGCCGATGCCGCCTTCCTGGGCCATTGCAATTGCCAGACGCGCTTCGGTCACGGTGTCCATGGCGGCAGACAGCAGGGGAATATTCAGCGAGAGGTTACGAGTCAGGCGGGTTTTGAGGCTGACATCCTTGGGCAGAATGTCGGAGAAGCCAGGAACGAGAAGTACGTCATCGAACGTAAGCGCTTCTTGGGCCATACGTAGCATAGCGGCAACACCCAATGTAAAGTGGGAAGATGGGGCGTGAAAGGTTAATCGCCCATTATAACGTTTCGAGGGCCACCCCAGCAAACCATCCTGCGATGATCTGCTGAAGGTGGCCCTCTGCGTTGGCCTGGGCGAAGCCCACTGCGGTGTGGCGCGGGCGGTTTAGTCCAGCGCGCGGTCGTCGGCTTCGCTGGGGAAGTCCAGGTCTTCCAGGCGGCCCGTCACCGCCGTGGCGATGTTGGCCAGGTGCGAGGCCACACGCTTGTAGTGGCGCGCCAGCAGCGAGTAGGCCACGGCTTCGTGGAACTCGATGCTGTCCTCTTCCCGCAGCAGGGATTCGATCAGCTCGTCGCTGATGTGACGAATCTCCCGGGTGGCGGTGATGATGCCGTGGGCCTTTTGCTCATCGGAGTTGCGCGTGGCCGCAATCAGCTCGCTGAACAGCCCTCGCAAGCGCTCGGCGATGCTGTCCAGGGGCTTCTGGTAACGGTCTACATGGAAGCCTTCGGTGTAGAACGCGCCTACCTCGAAGACGTTCTTGCAGTAATCGCCGATACGCTCGGCGTCCTTGGCCACGCTCATCAGCGCCAGGCAAATGGCCACGTCGTGGCCGGGGTTGACGGTCAGGTGGCGCAGCACCTTGCGGCGAATCGAGCGTTCCAGCTCGTTGACCGCCACGTCGCGCTCGTACAGGGGCGTGCGTACGTCCTCGGCGGCCACGGTGCTGTACAGCACCTCGTTGGCTCGGGAGAACATCCAGGCGCCATGCTCCAGCATTTGGGTCAGGTCCGCGTAGGCCTGGTCGATGCTGGTTTCCGAGGTAAGCGCACTAAAAAGCTGTTTGAACATGGGGAAACCTCTCAACTGGCCGCGCTTAGCGCAGGCGGATAAAGAATTCGGTCAGCGTGATGCCCACCAGCGGCACGATCAGGAACACACCGATCAGGAACAGGAACGCATAGCGAATGTGCTGCCCTGCCAGGCGTCCATACCAGGTGGCAATACGCAGCGGAATGACCCGCAGCGGCCACCAGATCGCGGTGCCGGTAAGATTGAAGATAACGTGAAACAGCGCCACCGTCATCGCCGCCGCAATCGGGTTGGCGGTCGCCGCCAGTACGCTGGTCACGGTGGTGCCCAGGTTGGCCCCCATCATGAACGGCAGCACGCGGCGCAGGCGCACCACCCCGGCCCCCGCCAGCGGCACCATCAGGCTGCTGGTGATCGAGCTGGACTGCACGAGTACGGTCGAGACCACACCCACGCCGTAGGCCCGCGCATCGGTACGGAAGAAGTAGGTACGGAACAGGCCATCCATATGGCGCAGCAGCGCGCCGCGCAGGTTCTGCACCATGAACACCAGGGCAGTGAACATCAGCAGCAGGCCGATGCCTGCCACCATCAGCCCAGCGGCGGCGGTGGTGGGCATCAGCGCCGCGCCCAGCCAGTTGGCGGCATCTACCACCGGGGCGGTAATGATCTTGATAGGGCTGTTGGGGCGGGCGACTTCTTCCAGGCCAATCAGGTCCGCCAGCCAGGCGGCCAGGCGGGTGAAAATGCCGTAGCCACGCTCGTGGAACATGCCGGTCAGCCACTCCACCGGGAAGATCAGCAGTACCGTGAGGATGTTGAACAGGTCGTGCATCAGCGCCGCGGTGAACGAGCGGCGGAAGTTACGCTTGATACGCACGTTGGCCAGCGCCACGATGACGCCCGTGACGGCCGTGCCGATATTGGCCCCCATGATGGCGAACACCGCCGTGCCCAGGGTCATTTCGCCACTGGCCACCAGGGTCACGATCAGCGCCGAGGTGAACGAGGAGCTCTGCACGATCATGGTGACCAGCACGCCCGCCATCAAGGCAATGAAGGGGTTCTGGCCATAGGCGAAGGCGCGGGTCAAAAAGTCGCTGTCGCTGCCGAAGGTGCCTAACCCCGCACCCAGAACGTTCAGAGCAGCCAGGAACAGATACAAGCACAAGCCAGCGTAGATACCTCTTAGCCAGGCGGGCACTTCGTGAGGCGCTTGGCGAGCCAGCGCAGGACGATCTTGTGAAGGTCCGAGATTCGACATGAGCAATCTGCCCTGTTGGTGAACATCTAATGTGACGCTTTCGTGACACTTTTGTGTCGGCGGGCACCCTAGCATTGTTTTGTGACACTTTGATGACGTTTATCTTGCAGCGCCGCCTTCCGCGCGCATGGTACGCCAGAGAGCCCGTCAAGGCCATTGCTGTGCGCCCTGCACGTATTGTCTAATGAGCGGCCGCATCCCCGCTTTCACCCGCGACTGGAAACTCCCATGAGCGCTCCCAACGCCCCCCTGCTATCGGTCAGTCAACTCAATCTCAAGGCGCGCAAGGCGCTGGAGAACGACCTGGGCGATGTGTGGGTGGAAGGCGAGCTTTCCAACGTGTCGCGCCCGGCGTCCGGGCATATCTACTTCACGCTGAAAGATGACCGCGCCCAGGTGCGCTGCGCGCTGTTTCGCCAGCGGGCGCGGTTCGTATCGGCCCCCATGCGCGATGGCGACCAGGTCAAGCTGCGCGGCCGGGTCTCGCTGTTCGAACCCCGCGGCGATTACCAGCTGATCGCCGACGCCGTGCAGGCCGCGGGGCTGGGCGAACTGCTGGCAGCCTACGAGCGCCTGAAGGCGCAGCTGGAAGGCGAAGGGGTATTTGCCAACGCCCGCCCACTGCCCTTTCCGCCACGCAAGCTGCTGATTCTGAGCTCCGCCAGCGGCGCCGCCATCCGCGATGTGCTGGCGGTGTTGGCAGCGCGCTGGCCATTGGCCGACGTGACGCTGATCCCCGTGCCGGTACAGGGCGCAGAAGCGGCCCCGGCGATGATCTCTGCCCTGGCGCTGCTCAACCGCCAGACGCGGCTCGACCCCGCCCAGGATGCGGTGCTGATCACCCGAGGCGGCGGCAGCCTGGAAGACCTGTGGGCGTTCAACAACGAGCACTTGGCCCGGGCCATCTTCCACTCCCGGTTGCCGGTGATGTCTGCCGTGGGCCATGAAGTGGATGTCACCCTGGCGGATTTCGCCGCCGACATGCGCGCCCCCACCCCTTCCGCCGCCGCCGAGCGGCTGGTGCCCGACCAGTACGCCCTCAAGCGCCAGCTTCGGCAAGTCGAACAGCGCCTGCAGCGCGCCCTGCAAACCCGCCTGGAGCGCGATAGCCAGCGGCTGGACGCCCTGCACGCTCGGCTCCGCCACCCGGGAGAGCGGCTGGCCCACCAGCGCCAGCACCTGCAAGCCCTTACCCAGCGGCTAGGGCGCGCCATGCAGTTCACGCTAAGCCAACAGCAGCGCCAGCTTGGCCAGCTCGGCCGTCGGCTGGCCAGCCAGGACATGGCCCGGCTGCACCGGGCAGAAAGCGAGCGCATCGAACGCCTGCAACGCCGCTTGGCCAGCGCCATGCAGCGCCAGCTCGAAGCGCGCCAGGCACGCCTACACAGCGCCGCCCGGGCACTCAACGCGGTCAGCCCGCTGGCAGTACTAGGCCGTGGCTATGCCATCGCCCAGGACGAACAAGGCCAGATCGTGCGCCGCGCCCAGGATACTCAGCCAGGCCAGCTGCTCAAATTGAAGCTGGGTGAGGGGCGATTGAACGTGGAAGTAAAACGGCGCTATCAGAAATAGCGCCGCACTGGTGATTACTTTTTGTCCGATGACTCGTCCGGGGAAGGATTGACGTGATGGGTATCCGGCATCGGGTTGGCGTCGTCGTGATGATCGTCGCGCTGGTCTTTTTTCTGCTCTTGCTTCTGGTCGTGTTTATCCGGGGACATGCTACCTCCTGATCCTTGGTGGTGTGTGTTGCCTCCCTCACTATAGCCGCTCCCCACCCGCTTGCCATGAAGGCCGCACCGCAGGGCCATGTAATGCCCAGCCTGGTTTTCAGGCTTCTCTTTCCAAAGCAGCGAGTTACCCCCTTCCAGGCCCGTTTGGCATCCACTCATGCAGTGTTTAAATAGCATTTATTAATTGTCGCTATCGGAAGTGAATGGACTTCTTCGGCATTTGCCCCGGCCTGCGCCTTTGGTCTACGTTCTGACACTCCCCGCCCGCCGCGCTTCGCGCTTTGGGCGAGGGTTCTGAGATCACCCCCAGAACCTTCCTGCTTCCAC